>JBDTBX010000195.1:0-9522 GCA_039923915.1 Nostocoides sp.
CATGAACGACATCTCCACGGTCGGGGCCTTCCTCCTGGGCGCCTCGATGATCCCGTTCACCTACAACGTGTGGAAGACGTGGAAGCACGCGCCGCTCGTGACCGTCGACGACCCGTGGGGCTACGGCAACTCCCTGGAGTGGGTCACGTCCTGCCCGCCGCCGCGACACAACTTCGACTCGCTGCCCCGGATCCGGTCCGAGCGGCCGGCTTTCGACCTGGTCCACGGCACCGAGGTGCCGGTGGGTGCGCCGACCGCTGATCCCGATGTGCTGCAAGAGGTTCGTGGAGGGAACCGCTGATGAAGATCGAGTCCCGGTTGTTCGCCGTGCTCGCGGTGTTCTTCGCCGTGGTCGCCCTCCTGTATGGATTCTGGGGCCACTGGCGGGAGCCGGCAGGTGTCGTCGGGTTGGTCCTGGCGACCCTTCTGTCGGCGATGATCGCCTTCTACGTCTGGTTCACCGGCAAGCGGATGGGTATCCGCCCCGACGACGACAACTTCGGCGACATCAACCAGTTCGAGGGCGACTTCGGGTTCTTCGCCCCCTACAGCTGGTGGCCGATGTTCGTGGGCGCCAGCGCGGCCCTGTGCTTCCTCGGTCTGGCCGTCGGCTGGTGGCTCTTCATCATCGGCGCCAGCTTCGGGATCCTCGCGCTCGTCGGCTGGACCTTCGAGTACTTCAAGGGTGAACACGCCCTCTGACACGGTGGACAGCTGCCCAGAGCATGGCTGCCCGGCGCGTAGACTGGAGTCAAGGGCGGGAGCCCCCGTCCTTGTGTCTGCTGCGTCGTCCGTCGTCCTTAGGTGCCCCACGTGACCATCTTGTTCCGCCTGCGCGCGTCCACCCGCATGTCTGTCGGTCACCCGTCCCTCAGGGGCGTTGCCGCGGCTGCGTCGGTCGGGGCCCTAGCCGTCGGCCTGGTCGGCTGCTCAGGGGTGTCCTTCGCCCGCTCCACCGCCGGCGCGACGTCGGGCACGGTCGCTGGCTCAGCGTCATCGAATTCGCCGACTGCCACGTCGACGCCGGCCGAGATCGTCGTGAGCCCCGCCGACCGCGCGTCCAATGTCTCGCCCGACGCGCCACTCACGGTCACGGCCAAGGTCGGGACCATCACGTCGGTCACCGTCACCGACGCCAAGGGCGCCACCGTGAATGGCGCCGTGGGCACCGACGGCACCTGGACCGCCTCGGCCCGGATGAAGCCGGCCGCCGCCTACACCGTCCAGGTCAAGGCCGCCGGGCCTGATGGGGCCGCGACCAGCGAGCGCACCACGTTCTCGACGCTCAAGCCCCAGACGATCGCCACCTACGGCATCAACTACTCCGGTCTGACGGTCGGAGTCGGTATGCCGGTTGCCATCCAGTTCGACTCGCAGGTCACCACCAAGGCCTACCGCGCTGCCGTCGAGAAGGCCGTGAAGATCACGACGGTGCCCGCCCAGGAGGGGTCGTGGGGCTGGCTCGACAACCGCCAGCTCATGTGGCGGCCGAAGAGCTACTGGATCCCCGGCACGAAGGTGACGGTCAGCGCACCGCTGACCGGTTTGCAGACCGGTGACGGCAAGTGGGTGGGCAATGACGAGAGCGGTGGCTTCACTGTCGGCGCCGCGACGGTCAGTACCGTCGACATTGCAACGCACACGATGACTGTGACCCAGAACGGCAAGGTCCTGCGCACCATCCCCGTCTCCACCGGCCGCGACCAGATGCCGTACATCACCCGCTCGGGTATCAAGGTCATCATCGAGAAGCAGCCGACGGTCGTCATGGACTCCGCGACGAGCGGCATCCCCAAGGGCAACCCCGACTACTACAAGGAAAAAGTCGACTGGGACCTGCGCCTCACCTGGACCGGTGAGTACATCCACTCGGCGCCGTGGTCGGTCGCCAGCCAAGGTGTCGCCAACGTCTCGCACGGGTGCGTCAACGTAGCGCCCGCCAACGCGATCTGGATGTACAACCTGTCCAAGGTCGGCGACGTCGTCAACTTCGTCGGCTCGAGCCGACCGGTCCTGCCCACCGAGGGCATCGGCGTCTGGCAGTACAGCTACGCGGGCTGGCAGCAGCAGAGCGCCCTGAACTGAGGGGGCGGGGTCAGCCCCAACCCAGGGCGTGCAACGCCGCGTCGTCGATCCCGAAGTGGTGGGCGATCTCGTGGACGACCGTCACGGTGATCTCGTCGAGCAGGTCCTCGCGGTCCTCGCACATGCGCTGCAGGGGACCGCGGAAGATCGTGATCCGGTCGGGGAGTGATCCGGCCGCCCAGCCGCTGTCCCGCGCGGTGAGGGGCGTGCCCTCGTAGACCCCCAACAGGTCGGGGTGATCGGCGCCGGGTTCGTCCTCGACGAGGAAGACGACGTTGTCGAGCAGGTCCATGAGCTCGGTGGGGACGGCGTCGAGGGCGTCACCGACGGCTTCCTCGAACGCGTTGCGCGACATCTCGACCACGGTGCCAGCCTAGGAGCCCGAACCCGTGAGAACGCCGTATGCCGTGCACCCGGGTGGGCGCACGGCATACGGAATCGTTCTGACCTCAGTGCGTCGAGGAACCGAACTCGTGCGACTCCTCGTGGACGGGGTCGATGGCCATCCGGCCGTCGACCTTGTCGGGCTCGATCTCGTGGGCGGCCGGCTCGGCGTCGATCGCCTCGTGACCCGGACCGACGTGCGCCGCAGCCAGCTCGGCGGGAGTGACCGGGTTGACGGCGTCGCGGAAGTAGAAGTGCGACAACTTCGCCCGGATCCGGTCCTTGCGCGCGCCCTTGCCCGCCACCCCGTTGGCGTCGACACCCGACTCGAGCTGGAGCGGCGCCACCGGGTCGTGCTGGACCAGCCGCCAGCGGGTGAACTCGTCGAGGTCCTCGTGCCGCTCGAAGAACCGGCCGTCGGCGGTGCGGATGATGGTGCCGCTCTCCCGGCCGTGCAGGACCAGCTCTCGGTCGTGGCGCTGGAGGGACAGGCAGATCCGCTTGGTCACCCAGAACATGATCGGGGGCAGGATGAACAGCGCAGCCTGGAAGAAGTGCGTGAGGTCGTTGATCGACATGCTCAGCTTGATGGCGATGATGTCATTGCCCGAGGCGAACAGGAAGATCATGTAGTAGGTGATGGCGGTGACACCCAGCGCAGTGCGGACCGGGGCGTTGCGTGGTCGGTCGAGCAGGTGGTGCTCACCCTTGTCGCCCTTGACCCAGCCCTCGACGAACGGATAGGCGATGGCCACCCCGTAGAAGACCGGGATGAGCCCGAGCGCCCCGAGGGCGACGTTAAGACTCACGGTGTACCCCAGCGCGGTGAACTCCAGCCAGTTCGGGGTGATCCGCAAGGCGCCGTCGGCGAAGCCCATGTACCAGTCCGGCTGCGAACCGGCGGTGACGGGGGAGGGGTCGTAGGGACCGTAACCCCAGATCGGGTTGATCTGTACCAAGGCCGAGATGAGCGCGATGACGCCGAAGACGATGAAGAAGAAGCCGCCCGCCTTGGCGGCATACACGGGCATCACGGGATAGCCGACGACGTTGTCGTTGGTCTTGCCGGGCCCGGGGAACTGGGTGTGCTTCTGGACGGCGACGAGGACGATGTGCGCGGTGAACAGGCCGATGAGGATCGCCGGAAGCAGCAGGACGTGCACCGAGTACAGGCGGGGGATGATCGCGTCGCCGGGGAAGGGCCCGTCGAAGACGAAGTAGGCCAGGTAGGAGCCGATGACCGGGGCGGACTGCATGAACCCCTCGGCGGCGCGGAGCCCGGTGCCAGAGAGGAGGTCGTCCGGCAGGGAGTAGCCGGCGAACCCTTCGATGATGGCCAACAGCGACAGAATGCAGCCGATCACCCAGTTCAGCTCACGGGGCTTGCGGAACGCGCCGGTGAAGAACACGCGGAACATATGCACCGACACAGCGACCGTGAACATGAGCGCGGCCCAGTGGTGGATCTGCCGGATGACGAGGCCGCCACGGATGTCGAAGGAGATGTTCAGGGTGGACTGATAGGCCTCGGACATTGTCACGCCCTGGAGCGGGGCGTAGGAGCCGTGGTACACGACCTGCCCGGCGCTCGGGACGAACCAGAAGGTGAGGAACACCCCTGACAGCAGGCAGACGATCATCGAGTACATCGCGATCTCGCCGAGCATGAACGACCAGTGGTCGGGGAAGACCTTCTTCATCAGGTAGTTGACGCCACCGGCAGCACCCGTGCGGTCGTCGATCCAGCCCGCGACGCCGCCGATCTTCTGGGCGCCCTTACCGACGGGGGCCGCGTGCTTCGCGTCGCCGGCGCGCAGGGCATCGGCCGGTCGCGACGAGGTCGAGGTGCTCACTGGCCACGCTCCCAGAAGTCCGGGCCGACCGCTTCGCGGAACGGCGGGGTGGCGATGAGGTAGCCCTCGTCGTCGACGGATATCCTCAGCTGCGGTAACGGCCGCTTGGCTGGTCCGAAGATCACCTTGCAGTCGTCGGTGACGTCGAACGTCGACTGGTGGCACGGGCAGAGCAGATGGTGGGTCTGCTGCTCGTAGAGCCCGACCGGGCAACCGACGTGGGTGCAGATCTTGGAGTAGGCGACGATGCCGTGGTAGCCCCAGTCCCGTTCCTTCTGGGACTTGATGATGCTCGGATCAAGCCGCATGAGCAGGACGGCGGCTTTCCCCTTGGCCTCCAGGACGCCGGACTCCAAGCCGGGTGAACCGGTTGAGGGATCGGGCAGCAGGCCGTCGGGCTGCACGTGGAAGACCGAGCCGATCGTCACGTCGGCCGCCTTGATCGGCGTACCCTCCGGGTCGCGGGCGAGGCGAAGTGGCTTGAAGTGCGTCTTGCCGTCGGGCCCGACCTCGCCGTTCCAGTAGGTGAGGGACAGCTCGTTCTTGGGGAGGGGCCCCAGGCTGCCGACGAGTTGGACGAGGAGCGGGAGGGCGAACACACCCATGGCCGCGCCGAGGGTGACCTTGATGAGCGGTCGACGGGTCAGCTGGGAGCTTTCCCCGCCGTCTCGCATGATGTCCACGGTGGCGCGACGTCGCTCGTCGGAGGAGCGCATCGGGTGCCGCATCTCGACGACCTCGTGGTCGGGCATGAGGGTCTTGGCCCAGTGCACCGCACCGAGCCCGATGCCGAGCAGGGCCGCGGCAATGCTGGAACCGAGCACGACATTGGACAGGTTGACGTCGCCGATGCCCGGGATGAAGGCGTAGGTGTCGTTGTCAATGGCGAAGTAGGCGATGAGGAAGGCGAGGGTGCCGAGGATCGACACGCTGAACAGGGCCGCGACCTGCCTCTCGGCCCGCTTGGCGCCCTTCTCGCTCAGGTCAGCCAGGCGCGGCTGATGTGGGGGCAGACCGGGGTTCTCGAACCGCGCGGGGAGACCGCCGCTGACCACGACCACATGGCCCTCGTCGAGGCGGACCGCGCCCCGGCCGAAGCCGTCGCCGGGAACCAGGCTGGTGTCGGGGGTGTCGTGCTCGCTCATCGGGTCTGGGTTCCTTTCACGCGGACTTCTGGCCCAGCCACACGGCGCAGCCGACGAGGATGCCCAGTCCGAAGACCCAGGCGAACAGCCCTTCGGTGACCGGGCCCAGCGAGCCGAGCTGGTTGCCACCGGGCGAGGGAGCGGTGTGGATGCTCTGGAGGTAGGCGATGATGTCGCGCTTGCCCTGCGGGTCGATGTTGGTGTCATTGAAGACCGGCATCGACTGCGGGCCGGTGACCATCGCCTCGTAGACGTCTTTGGAAGCCACGCCGATGAGCGACGGGGCGTACTTCCCACGGGTCAGCGCTCCCCCCGCGCCGACGGCGTTGTGGCACATGGCGCAGTTGACCCGAAACAGCGACCCGCCCTTGCCGGCGTTGCCGGACGCGGGGTCGTAGTCGGCGCCGGACGGCACGGCCGGGCCGGGGGCCAAGGAGGCGATGTAGGCCGCGATCTGGGCGATCTGCTCGGGGGTGAACAAGATCTTCTGCTTGCGTTGGGCCTGGATGCCGGGGCCCGCGAGCGGCATCCGACCGGTACCCATCTGGAAGTCGACCGCGGCGGCTCCGACGCCTGCCAGAGCGGGCCCGGCCTTAGTGCCGTCGCCGGTCGCCCTGCCTTCGGCGTTCAGCCCGTGGCAGGTCGAGCAGTTGGCCTGGAACAGCTTCTTGCCCTCGGCCACCTGATCGGCACCCAGGGTCGCGGCCTGGGCCGGACGGGGGGCAAAGGCGGCGTATGCCGTGCCGGTGACGAGCAGCGCGAACAGCAGGAGGAGCGCGAAGGCGGCGGGGTGGCGGCGTTTGGCGGCCAGGGCGGTCACAGTGGCATCCTCACTTGAGCAGGTAGATGGTCGCCCACAGGGCGATCCAGACGACGTCGACAAAGTGCCAGTAGTAAGAGGTGACGACCGCGCCGATGGCCTGGTTGTGGCTGTAGTGACGGGTCGTGAAGGTGCGACCGATGATGAGCAGGAAGGCGATTAGGCCACCGGTCACGTGCAGCGCGTGGAAGCCGGTGGCCAGGTAGAACACCGAGCCGTAGACGTCGCTGGAGAGCGTCGTGCCCTCCTTGACGAAGTTGGCGTACTCCCACACCTGACCCGAGACGAACATGGCACCGAAGACGTAGGTGAGGACGTACCACTCGCGCATGCCCCACGCGCGGATGTCGAGCAGGCCGCCGGTGCGGTGCGACTGCCCGTGCTCGGCCTTCCAGACACCGAGCTGGCACCAGACCGACGACACGACGAGGATCAGCGTGTTGACCGATGCGAACGGCACATTGAGGTGGGCGGTCTTCTCCAGCCAGAGATCACCGCGCACGGCGCGGATCGTGAAGTAGACCGCGAACAGGCCCGCGAAGAACATGAGCTCGCTGGACAGCCAGACGATGGTTCCCATCGCGACCATGTTGGGACGCGTCGCCGGACCGTGGCCCGGGATGCTCGCGACCGGTCCTCGGGAGGCAGGCTGAGTCGATGCTGGAGTCGCCACGATTGACATTATGTCGGTAATCCCGCTGGCATGGGCAGCGACCCCCCGAATGCCTAGGACACGGTCCTTCGCCTGCGCCGGTGGTCGGTAGGATCCCCGGCATGACGTCATCGACGGCCACGCCCTCGGCTGAATCCTCTGCCTCCAACGACCGGGAGGTGCGCCAGGTTTCCGTGCTTCTCTACAGCGATGACATCACCACCCGTGATGCGGTCCGGGCGGCGGTCGGGCGACGGCCGGCCCGTGACGTCGAGGTGACCGACTGGCGTGAGTGTGCCACCCAAGCCGCCGTCGTCGAGGCCGTCGAGTCGGCGCACTTCGACCTGCTCATTCTCGACGGCGAGACCAGTCCCATCGGTGGGCTGGGTCTGTGCCGACAGCTGAAGTCGGAGATCTACGACTGCCCTCCGGTCCTTGTCCTCACCGGCCGCCCGCAGGACGGGTGGCTGGCCACGTGGTCCCTTGCCGACCACGTCGTCCCCCATCCGCTCGACGCGCTCGCGCTCGCGAACGGCGTCGCCGACGTCGTGCGCGGCACCACCTCGGCCTGACGCGTGACCGACACCGCGTCGGCCGCTCCGACCTGGCCGGACCTGTTGACGTCCCTGCTCGACCGTCGTGACCTCGACGACGCGCAGGCCCGGTGGGCCATGGACCAGATCATGAGGGGGGAGGCCACGCCCGTGCAGGTGGCCGGCTTTCTCGTTGCGCTGCGCGCCAAGGGCGTGACCGTCACCGAGCTCCGCGGTCTCGCCGACGTGATGATCGAGCACGCCAATCCGATCACCGTTCTCGGGCCGACCGTCGACATCGTCGGCACGGGTGGCGATCGTCAGCACACGGTCAACATCTCGACGATGGCGGCGCTCGTGATCGCCGGGTCCGGGGTGAGGGTCGTCAAGCACGGCAACCGGGCGGCGTCGTCCTCGTCAGGGTCGGCCGACGTCCTGGAGGCGCTGGGCGTCGACCTGTCGCTGGCCCCCGCCCGGGTGGCCGAGGTGGCCGTCGAGGCGGGGATCACGTTCTGTTTCGCCCAGGCGTTCCATCCCTCGATGCGCCACGCCGGTCCGGCCCGTGCTGGTCTGGCCATCCCCACCGTGTTCAACTTCCTCGGCCCGTTGACCAATCCGGCCCGACCGACGAGCGCCGCCGTGGGCGTGGCCGACGCGGTCATGGCCCCGGTCATGGCGGGTGTCTTCGCCGACCGAGGCTCCAGGGCGGTGGTGTTCCGTGGCGGCGACGGCCTCGATGAGCTGACCGTTGCCGACTCCTCGACGATCTGGTGGGTCGACGGTGGTGCGGTGCGCCAGTTCACCCTCGCCCCCGAGGACGTCGGCGTCGGCCGTCACCCGCTGGCCGCGCTGCGGGGCGCCGACGCGGCATACAACGCCGGTGTGGCTCGCGCGCTGCTCCAGGGGGAGTCGGGCGCGGTCCGGGACGCTGTCGTCCTCAACGCGGGTGCAGCGCTCGCCAACGCTTCGGGTGCGGCGGTCACCGACCGTGACGACCTCGTGCGGCAGGTCCGTGCGGGTGTCGCGCGAGCCGAGGCCGCCATCGACTCCGGAGCGGCCGCCGCGACGCTGGAGCGATGGGTCGCGGCCAGCCGCCGCCCGGCCTGACCCACCCGTCAGAAACTCACCGGGCTGTGCGTGGGGTGGCGTCAGTCGCCCATGCCGAGGCTGAAGGCCGACTCCAGGTCGTGCCGGGAGTACGTGCGGAAGGCGATGTGGGTGGAGGTGCTGAGCACGCCGGGGACCTTGTTGACGGTACCGGCGATGACGTCGTGGAACTGCTCGTGCTCGCGGACGCGGACCATGGCGATGAGGTCGGCGTCGCCGGTCACCGAGTAGACCTCGGTCACGCCCTCGATCTCGGCGATGGCCTCGGCCACCTCGGGGATCTTGTCGACGTCGGCGGTGATGAGGACGATGGCGGTGATCACGGGGGCCAGCCTAATGGTGGTGATCGAGCGACGCCGTAGGCCGCGAACGCTGCGGTCACGCGCTGGCGACGAACCCCGCCACCTCGCGCCTTGCGGTGGCCAGCGGCTCGAGCTCGGCCCGGGCCGCGCCGAGACCGCCCACCGGGCAGGACCATTCGCCCTCGAGGTGGACGACCCGCACCCCCGGCGACTCGAGCCAGCGCAGGATCTTGTCGGTCTCCTCGGGGAGGCCGGCCGGGGCGGGCGCACAGCCGGGTGAGACGACCTCGGCGCTGGCCTGCAAGGCTGCGACGTAGGGCATCGGGTCAGCGCCGCGGGGGGAATGGGTGCTCGCCGCCAGGTGGCCGTAGCGGACGCAGACGAGGTCCCAGCCGCCGCGGATCGAGGGTCGGGCGGCCACGAGTTCCTCGCTGCGGGCCAGTGGTTCGATCCGCTGGGCCCGGGCCACGCCGCGGACGAGGGCGAGCACCCGGTCGCGCAGCGTGCCGGCGTCCTCGAACCGCTCCTGGGCGGACAGCGACTGCAGCCGGCCGGTGAGGGCCGACATGACGCGCCGGCCGTCGCCGGCCAGCAGGGCGATCGCCTCGTCGACGACCCCGGCGTAGGAGTCGAGGGTCTGG
>JBDTBX010000196.1:0-4975 GCA_039923915.1 Nostocoides sp.
TGTCCGGTTCGGACTCAAGGTCGAGGTGATCGCCAGGGCGCAAGCCCGCAATAACGTCTGAGGCGCCGGGTCGATAGCGGACGCCGTGCACGAGGAACACGCAGGATGTATGCGCTTCGGTGATGTCGGGGACGGGGAGCAGCTCGATGGTGTCGCCCGCCCGACGTCCACCAGAGCGGGCCAAGAACTCCATCGGGCCCGCGGTGCCCACGAGGTCAAGCGCTTCGAAGAGCTCCAGCCGGTCAGGCCGCGACTCGTCCAATACCCGCTCGGCGAATAGCGGAAACAGGTTCGGCGAGGCATAGTCCCGGTCCAGATGTGAGAAGCCAAGGAATGGCAGGAAGCCGTCGACGTCGCTGGCTACGTCGAGGTACCGGAAGCGGTAGCCGCGATCGTCGGTGCGCGAAAGCGTCCCGACGGCGCTGTACCGTCTGGTCTGCGGGTTCTGCCACGTGACCAGCAGTGAATCCGCGTCCGTCGACTGGGGGCGCTCACCGCTAAGGAGCGCTGTGCGTTCAGACATCGAGCAGCCTCCTCCGGTTCGTCGTGAGCAACTGTACGCAGAACGTACGACAGACCTCCGACATTTCAGGTAGGCGCTCGACGAGTCACCTCAAGTCGTCCCCGGTGACGCCGGCCAAGCGCTGCAGCCAGTACCCGCCGGTGCCGGGAGCCGCGCGCAGCAGGGCCTTCTGTGCGAAGTCGACGAGGGTCACGCCCTGACCGTCCTCGAAGCGGTCGGCCATGCCGCGGGCCGCCCAACCGACCAGGGTCGGGTCGCGCTCGAGCTCGAGCTTTCTGCGGTCATCCAAGAGGTTAAAGCCCAGTGAGTTGCCGTGGTCGTATGACGGCGCCAACGTCACGCTACCGAGGGGATCGCGCAGGACCGCCCAGTTCTCCTCGTGACGGTCGCGGTTTGCGACCAACGCGTCGAGGAGCAGGTACCCACAGAACTGGTCGTATGCAGTGAAACCGCCGTCGCCCATGGACGCGGCCGGAAGCGGGGAGAGCACGGCGTGGATGTTCAGCAGGTTGTGTCCGAGTCGCTCCCTTGCTCTCGGAACCAGTCGGGCATCGATCTCGCCGATGAGGACCGCACCGGTCTGGAGCTCCTGACCGGGTGGGGCCAGGTCGTAGGACAGCAAACCCGGACGTCGCTCTCGACTCGCCATCGTGATCCGCGCCGAAGGTACGCCCATCAGCGCGGCGACCTGCTCCACCGACTTCTCCGCCCAGTCCTCACCCTGCCGTCGCCCGTTCTTGGCGACAACGGGCTTGAAAAGCGCATATCCACCGCTCGCCGGATCAACCAACCACAGGTTCGCGTCGCTGCCGCCAGGCTCGGGGAACCGAACCTCCCAGTCGCTCGTGTCGAGCACCGGGTGAAGGTTCATGCGGCCCAAGGTATCGTCCGACACGGTCCACCAGACGCTCCATGCATCCGCCCCGGCGCGATCAAACCGAGACGACTGAGCCATTGGCGTCACCGCCCAGCGGTCGATGATCGACTATTGCCGCTATACGCCCTCACCCCATCGAGCGAACGATCTGAGCACTTGACGGGCCCATGCAGCGCCTCACCATGGCAACTGTTGCCCGGCATCGGCATTCCCGCAGGCCAGACCTCCGCGAACAGAACAGACAAGCTGGACACGCGGCGACGCCCGCTTGTTGCCCGTGGTTGTCCAAAACCGTCGGGAAACCCAGTCGCGTGCTGCCCCACGGGCCTGTGACCAGCGGAAACGTGGAGCCGGTGACGAGAATCGAACTCGCGTGTCCAGCTTGGGAAGCTGGCGCTCTACCATTGAGCTACACCGGCGCGGCCCGCGGCATACGGGATCAGACCCCGGCCGTGAGTGCGCGTGGAAGTCTAACCCAGACCCGCGAGCGCCCCGGAACCCCTCGCGGGAGCCGACCGGTAGCCTGACGCCGTGCTCCTCTCCGACCGTGACATCCGCGCCGAGGTCGACAACGGCAGGGTCGTGCTGGACCCCTGGGATCCGACGATGATCCAGCCCAGCAGCGTCGACGTCCGCCTCGACAAGTACTTCCGGCTGTTCGACAATCACAAGTACCCCGTCATCGACCCGGCCAAGGACCAGCCCGACTTGACCCGGCTCGTCGAGGTCGACCCTGAAGAGGGCTTCGTCCTGCACCCGGGCGAGTTCGTCCTCGGCAGCAGCCTGGAGACGATCACCCTCCCCGACGATCTCGCGGCGCGCGTCGAGGGAAAGTCGAGCCTCGGGCGACTCGGCCTGTTGACTCACGCGACGGCAGGGTTCGTCGACCCGGGCTTCTCCGGTCACGTCACCCTGGAGCTGTCCAACGTCGCCACCCTGCCGATCATGCTGTGGCCCGGGATGAAGATCGGTCAACTCTGCTTCATCCGCTTGTCCAGCCCTGCCGAGAACCCTTATGGCAGTGGGGTGCACGGCTCGCACTACCAAGGTCAGCGCGGTCCGACAGCCAGCCGGAGCCATCAGAACTTCCATCGCGCCGACGTCTGATCGCGGCGGCCGAGGCCGACTCACAGGTGGGCCGGGGAATCAGCCCGTATGCCGCGTGGTTGGCTACCGACGTGACTGTCGCCAACCCCCTCCGCTGGACGGCCCGCCCAGAGACGGCCCAGGCTGTGGTGCTCGTCCTGCACGGCGGCGCCGACCGTAGCAAGCGCGCCAACAAGTGGCGCAATGTCCACGTCCTGCGCCTCCTCCCGTTCGCCAACGCCATCGCCCGCGCCGGGCAGGGCCGGATCGCCGTCGCGCGCCTGCTGTTCACGGTCAAGGGCTGGAACGGTGACGGGAGCCAGTCCATCGCCGAGGCGCGACGCGCGCTCATGACGATCCGCGCGGCCTACCCGGGCCTGCCGATCGGGGTCGTCGGGCACTCGCTGGGTGGCCGGGTCGCCCTGGCCATCGCCGGCGACGAGGGCGTCACCGCGCTGGTCGGCCTGGCCCCGTGGGTGGAGAAGCAGGACGTCGCCCACGGCGGCCCCGGCCTCAAGGCCCTGATCCTGCACGGCACCCACGACCACATGACCAACGCGCGGGGCAGCGAGCGGGTGGTGGGCCTGCTCCAGGCGCAAGGCGCTGACGCGGCATACGCGAGCCTCCCCGGCGAGAACCACGCACTGCTGCGCCACCCGATCGCGCTCCATCGCCGGGTCGGCGAGTGGTTCGCCGCCACCCTGCTCAGAGCGACCGGCGACCGAGCCCGAACCAGCTGACGATCCCGCCGGCGGCGAGCAGCACGGCACAGATCACCATCACCAACCGATAGCCGTGCGTCAGCACTGCCGGATCCGCGTAGTCGGCCCCGGACAGTCCCACCAGTCCGGGCAGGGCGGCCACGGCCAACAGGGATCCGGCGCGGGCCACGGCGTTGTTGATGCCGCTGGCCAGCCCGGACAGGTGGTCGGGCGCCGCAGCGAGCACGGCGGTGGTCAGCGGCGACACGAGCGCAGCCAGCCCGAGCGAGAACAGAGCCACACCGGGAAAAACCCCTGTCAGGTATGCCGATTCGCGACCGACCGGGATCAGGAGCAGCACCCCGCCGGCAGCGAGGAGCGGCCCGACCGTCATCGGAATCCGCGGCCCGATCCGCGCCGACATGGCGGCTGCTCGAGACGAGAGGAGCATCATCGCGATGGTCACGGGCAGCGTCGCCAGCCCCGACTCGATCGGGGTCCACCCGGCCGTCACCTGGAGCTGGAGGATGAGGAACAGGAAGAACGCGCCCATCGATCCGTAGACCAGGAACGTCATCGCGTTCGCCGCCGAGAAGATCCGCGATGCGAAGAGGCCAAGTGGCACCAGGGGATTGGGGACCCGACGCTCGTATGCCGCGAACCCGGCGAAGATCGCGACCCCGAGCAGCCCGGTTCCCCAGACCAGGCCACGCGAGGCGTTGCCTGAAGCGGTGAGCGCATAGGTGAGGACCCCCAGACCCACGGCGGTGAGAACGGCCCCCACGACGTCGAAGCGTTGCCCGCGCTCGTCGGCGTCGCTGCTCTCGGGCGTGACGGCCAGGCAGACGAGGACGACGACGATGCACAGCGGCACGTTGATCCAGAAGATCCAGCGCCAACCGGCGTGCTCGATGAGCCAGCCACCGATGAACGGGCCGGCTGCCGCAGCGATCCCGGACCAGCCGGCCCACGTGCCGATGGCCGGCGCCCGGTCCTCGGGCAGGAACGACGACTGGATGATGGCCAGCGCTCCCGGTGTGGCGAGTGCGCCGCCGATGCCCTGGACCACCCGGCACCCGACCAACGCCGTGGGGGAGGGCGCCAGGGCGCACGCCGCGGATGCGATCGCGAACAGGGCAAGGCCGAGGACGTAGATCCGCCGTCGACCCAAGCGGTCGCCGAGCGCGCCGCCGACGAGCACGAGGGCGGCGAGCGACAGCAGGTACCCGTTGACGATCCACTGGAGCTGGGCCAAGGAGGCGTGCAGGTCACGCCCGATCGTCGGCACGGCGATGTTGACGACCGTTCCGTCGAGGATCGCGATCCCCGAGCCGAGGGTCAGCGCCCAGAGCGTGAGGCGTCCGCGGTGCGAGGACCGCGACATCAGGGCAGGGCCGGCCGGCTCGTCCCGAGCCGACCGGCGCTGCGCTGGTGAGTCGGTCAGCTCGCAGCCTTGGCGAGATCGGCGATCGTCGTCAGGTGGTACTTGTCGGCGGTTGCCTTGGTCACGACGATGGCGTCACTGTCCTGGGCCTTGGACTGGTCGAGCGCGACCAGGTTGCTCGGCAGCGCCTTGGCCAGGGCGGCATACACGTCGTCGGGGCTGCTCACCGTGACCGTCTTGTCGAGGTAGCCGAGGATGGTCCCGGTGTACTCGGGGAACAGGTCGAGTTCGCCGGCCTTCAGCGCGGGGTAGTACTTCTCCCGGCTGCCGATGTTCAGCGTCGTCTTGATCGTCGCGCCCTGGGCCCTGAGCGCCTCGGCGTAGATCTCGGCGAGGACGACGTT
>JBDTBX010000197.1:0-6380 GCA_039923915.1 Nostocoides sp.
CGACAGCATCGGTCGACACGACGACGAGCATCGTGGCCAGAGCCGGCGCGAGCATCCCCGCGCCCTTGGCCATGCCGCCGACCGCCCAACCGTTCGCGGCATACGAGGACTGCTTGTGCACCGTGTCGGTCGTCTTGATGGCGATGGCCGCAGACTCGCCACCATCGACGGCCAGCTCACCCGCTGCCGCGTCGACCCCCGCCAGGATCTTGTCCATCGGCAGCAGCTCGCCGATGAGTCCGGTCGAGCAGACGACGACGTCGCTCGCGGAGACATCCAGGGCCGCGGCGACGTGCTCTGCCGTGCGATGGGTGTCGGCGAACCCTTGGGCGCCGGTGCACGCGTTGGCCCCGCCGGAGTTGAGGACAACGGCGTCGACGCGGCCGTCGGACACGACCTGCCGGGACCAGGTCACCGGTGCGGCCTCGACCCGATTGCTGGTGAAGACCGCCGCGGCGTGGTGGTCGGGGCCGTCGTTGACGACGAGAGCCAGGTCGGGGGTTCCCGACGCCTTGAGGCCGGCGATGACACCATCGGCCCGAAACCCTTGTGCTGCAGTGACGCTCACGGCGCTACTCCCGCGATCGGCAAGCCCGTCGTCTCGGGGAATCCGAGGGCGAGGTTGAGGCATTGGATGGCGGCACCGGCGGTGCCCTTGGTCAGGTTATCCACGGCAGATATGGCGACCACGCGGCCGACCCGTTCGTCAAGGACGACCTGGACGTGCACGGCGTTCGAGCCCAGGACGGCGCCCGTCGTGGGCCACTGGCCCTCGGGGAGCAGGTGGACGAACGGCTCGTCGGCGTATGCCGCGCGCCAGGCTTCCCGAACCGCGTCGGCGCTGGTCCCCTGCACGACCTTGGCCGTGCACGTCGCCAGGATGCCGCGGGGCATGGGTGCCAGGGTCGGGGTGAACGAGACGGTCACCCGGGAACCGGCGGCCGCGCCGAGGTTCTGCTCGATCTCGGGCGTGTGCCGGTGGACGCCGCCGACCCCGTAGGGCCACATGGCACCCATGATTTCGCTGCCGAGCAGGTGCGCCTTGAGCGACCGGCCGGCGCCGGAGGTACCGGACGCTGCGACGACCGCGATGTCGTCGGGGACGATGACGCCCCCGACGAGGCCCGGTGCAAGGGCGAGGCTGACCGCGGTGGGGTAGCACCCCGGGACCGCGATCCGCCCCGCCCTCACCAGAGCCGCGCGCTGCCGACCCCCGGTGATCGACAGCTCGGGCAACCCGTACGGCCAGTGCCCGGCATACGGGGTGTCGTAGAACGCCGTCCAGGCAGAGGTGTCGGTGAGACGGAAGTCGGCCCCGCAGTCGATGACGACCAGGTCGTCGGGCAGCTGCCCGACGAGGGCGGCGGAGTGCCCGTGCGGGAGGGCCAGACAGACGGCGTCGTGGCCGGCGAGGACTGCGGCCGTGGTGTCCTCGAGCAACCGGTCAGCCAGGGGTGTCAGGTTCGGGTGGATCGTGCCGAGGCGCTCCCCCGCGTTGCTCGACGCCGTGAGCGCCCCGATCTCGACCTGCGGGTGCCCGAGGAGCAGTCGGACGATCTCTCCGCCGGCGTACCCGCTGGCACCTGCGACCGCGACCCTGACCATATTGCATGACTATACACAGAATGACAGACTTATGCAGTCACCCTCGGCGCTGTACGGCGCCCACGGACGCGGCTGCGGCAGCTACTGCCGCGTCGCGGACGGCGCTGACCTCCTCGGTGCGAAGCGTGCGGTCGGGCGCCCGGACGACGAGCCGGTAGGCCAGCGACTTCTTGCCCTCCCCCACCTGCTCACCGAGGTAGACATCGAAGAGCTCGAGTGACTCCAACAGCTCACCCGCGCCAGCGCGTAGCGCCGCCTCGACGGCGCTCGCGGGGACGGCGGCGTCGACGACGAGCGCGACGTCCTGGTGGGCGACCGGCGCGACCGAGATCGGTGTGGACCGCACGGCCCGGTCACTCGCGGCGATGAGGACGTCGACGTCGAGCTCCCCGGCGACGGTCCGGGCCGGTATGCCGAGGGCGGCCGTGACCTTGGGGTGCAGCTCTCCCACGTGGCCGACGATCGTGCCGTCGGCCAGGGTGAGGCGGGCACAGCGGCCGGGGTGGAACGGCATGGCGTCGTCGGCCGCCGCGTGGAGCCGGAGACCCAGTGATGTCGTCACCACCTGTGCGAGCGCCAGGACGTCGGTCACGTCGGCCGCGCGACCCTTGCCCCACCAGCCGGCCCGGTCGCGGTCGCCGCACAGGAGGAACGCCACGTGCCGAGGCTGCGGCGGGACGGCAGCCCGGATGGCGGCAAGCACCTCCTCGGACGGGCGCACGCCGACGTCAGCGGTCGGGGCCGCCAACTGTGGCCCGTCGAGGGCCACGACCAGCCCCAGCTCGAACAGCCCCACGTCACGCGCGCCACGAGCGACGTTGCGCCGCAGCGTATCGACGAGCGTGGCGAGGATCGAGATGCGCATGAGGGGCGCCTCGTCGGACAACGGGTTCGCGATCGTCACGGTCCGGGCGCGGGCCGCGTCGGCGTCGTAACCGAGCGCCGTATGCCGCTCGTCGCTGACGAACGGCGCATTCCATACCTCGGAAAGCCCTTGTGCCGCAAGGACATCGGCGATGATCCGGCGCGCCCGCTGGCCGTGGGTGAGGCCGCGGCCACCGGGTGACGGCGGGAGGATCGAAGGGATGAGGTCATAGCCATTGATCCGCGCGACCTCCTCGACCAGGTCGGGGCCGGTAGTCAGGTCCGGTCGCCAGGATGGTGCGGTGACCGACCACGGGGACGCCGAATCGTCGACAGCGCAACCGACCTCGCGCAGCACTGCGCTGACCTCGGCGGCGGTGTACGCGACGCCGACGAGTCGGCCCGGCAGTTCGGGGTCGAGCGTGATGACGGTGGGGGCGGGCACCTGGCCGACATCCGTGACGCCGGCGTCGGCCACGCCGCCGCCGTGCTCGACGAGCAGGTCGACGGCCAGCTGAGCCGCCGCGGCGGCAACCTGCGGATCAACACCGCGCTCGAAGCGCTTGGAGGCCTCGGAGGGCAGCTTGTGCCGACGAGCCGAGCGGGTGATGGACACCGGGTCGAAGTGCGCGGCCTCGATGAGGACGTCGGTCGTCGCGCCCGTGACCTCGGTGTCAGCGCCACCCATGACACCGGCGATGGCCAGCGCCCGCTCACCGCTGTCAGTGATGAGCAGGTCATCGGTTGCCAAGGTACGGGTCTGGCCGTCGAGGGTCTTCAGGGTCTCCCCCAGTCGGGCGCGGCGCACGACGACCGGCCCGGACAGCCGGTTGACGTCGAACGCATGCAGTGGCTGGCCCAGGGCGAGCATGACGTAGTTCGTCACGTCCACGGGCAGCGAGATCGGCCGCATGCCGGCCTCGGTGAGCCGGGTCGACAGCCAGGCCGGCGTCGGCGCAGCGACGTCGATGCCCCGGACGATGCGGGCGACGTAGCGGTCGCAACCGGCCCGCCCCCGGATCGGGGCGGCGTCGGCCAGCTGCACCGCATATCCCATGTCGTTGGCCGGGGGGACCGACGCCGCAAGGACCAGAGCAGGGTCGGTGAAGGCGGCTCCGGTGGCGTGGGAGTACTCGCGAGCGATACCCCGGATCGAGAAGCAGTAGCCCCGATCGGGCGTCACGTTGACCTCGACGGTCTCTCGGTCCAGGCCCAGCAGCCTGATGGCGTCCTCGCCGGGAACGAGGGCGTCGGCGTCCGGGTGACCGGACAGCACGAGGATGCCGTCGTGGTCCTCGCCGAGGCCCAGCTCACGGACCGAGCAGATCATCCCGGCCGAGATGTGGCCGTAGGTCTTGCGGGCGGAGATCACCAAGCCACCGGGCAAGACGCCGCCCGGGAGGATGACAGCGACCAGGTCGCCGGGCTCGAAGTTGTGTGCGCCGCAGACGATGCCCTGCGGGTCGCCGGTGCCGTTGGCCGAGCCGACGTCCACTGTGCACCAGTTGATCGCCTTGCCGTTCTTCTGCGGCTCGGGCTCCTTGGACAGGACCCGGCCGACGACGAGTGGACCGGTGAGGTCGCCGCCGTGCAGGCCCTCCTCCTCGAGGCCCACGCGAACCAGCGAGGCAGCGATGTCGACACCGTGCACTCCGGCCGGGACGGCGACGTGGTCCCGCAGCCAGTCGACGGGAACCCGCATCAGATCTCCATCCCGAACGGTGCGTCGAAGCGCACGTCCCCCTCGATCATCTCCCGCATGTCCGCGACCCCCGTGCGGAACATGAGAGCCCGGTCGATGCCCATCCCGAACGCGAACCCGGTGTAGCGGTCGGGGTCGACCCCACACGCCGTGAGCACGTTGCGGTTCACCATCCCGCAGCCGCCCCACTCGATCCAGCCGGTGCCCTTGCAGGTGCGGCAGGCCGGGTCCCCACCGCGGCAGACGAAGCAGCGGAGGTCCATCTCCGCGCTCGGCTCGGTGAACGGGAAGTACGACGGACGCAGGCGAGTGGTGATCCCGTCGCCAAACAGCTCGGAGGCCATCTGGTCGAGCGTCCCCTTGAGATTGGCCATCGTCAGCCCCTCGTCGACGGCCAGCCCCTCGACCTGGTGGAACGCAGGCATGTGTGTCGCGTCCAGCTCGTCGGTGCGAAACACCCGCCCGATGCACGCGATGTAGACCGGCACGCCGCGCTCGAGGAGCGAGCGGGCCTGGACCGGCGAGGTGTGGGTCCGCAGCACGAGCCCGCCGTCGGGCGGCTCGATGTAGAACGTGTCCTGCATCTGGCGGGCGGGGTGGTCGGCGTCGAAGTTGAGGGCGTCGAAGTTGAACCACTCGGCCTCGACCTCAGGGCCCTCGGCGATCTCCCAGCCCATCCCGACGAACAGGTCAGCGATCCGCTGGCTCATCAACTCGATAGGGTGCCGGTGCCCCATCGGTCGCCGGCCTGTCGGCAGCGTGACGTCGACCGCCTCGTCGCGGAGGATGCGCTCGTCGCGGTCGGCCGTCAGCTCAGCGTCCCGCGCGGCATACGCGCTGGACACCGCGCCCCGGGCCTGGCCCACGCGCTTGCCGGCCTCGGCCTTGGCGCTCGGCGGCAGCGCGCCGATCTCCCGGTTGGCCAGGGCCAGCGGGCTCTTGTCACCCTGGTGAGCCGTCCGCGCGACCTTGAGGGCGTCGAGGGAGTCGGCGGCCGCAGCCGCCGCAAGGGCCTCAGCCACGGCCGCGTCGATCTGCGCGGGGTCGAGGGCGGCCACCTCGACGGGGTCGTAGTTCGTGTTGGGTCCGGACATCGGGTTTCCACTTCGCTTCGGATCGGGCGCGCCGGGCCAGAGTCTAGGTGGGCCAGGCGCGGGGCGGGGACAGCCCCCGGGCGCCGGTGGCGAGGTGTTGCTCGGATGCCATGCGTGCGTGGTCAGCGCCAGCAGGCGACCGCGCCCGGGAGCGCCGTACATCGCCACGTCGACCGGCACACGGTCGTTGGCGTGGCTACTGCAGGTAGTCGGGCACCACAGAAGGGAAACGAACCCGCACCCGGGCGCCTCCGCCGGGCGCGTCCTCGACCATCGCCGTCCCGCCGTGGGCTACGGCCAGACCCTTGACGAGGTAGAGGCCCAGGCCGGTGCTGCCGGGCCGGCCACCCTGCCAGAACCGGCCGAAGACGACGCTGCGCAGGTGTGGCTCGATGCCTTCGCCCTCGTCGGACACGGTGAGGTCGACCGCGTTGTCGAGATCGGGATCGGCGACCCGGTGAGCGGCGACCGTGATGGTGCCCGCACCGTGCCGGAGCGCATTCTCGATCAGGTTGGCGACGATCTGGTCGAACCGGTCGGGGTCGGCCCACAGCTCGGTGAGGTCGTCGGGGACGTCGACAGCGAACCGGGTCGGGTCCTCGCCGCCAGCCACGGTCCGCTCCACGTGCCGCGCGAGCACCGTGC
This sequence comes from Nostocoides sp., assembly GCA_039923915.1. Classification (GTDB taxonomy): domain Bacteria; phylum Actinomycetota; class Actinomycetes; order Actinomycetales; family Dermatophilaceae; genus Nostocoides. Next base: position 5,911 of record JBDTBX010000197.1, read on the forward strand.
GCGGGTGGAGGGGTTGCGGGTGCAGCCCCATTCGACCCGAATCGAGGCGGGAGACATCGAGCAGGTCGGTGATCAGCCGCGCCAGTCGGTCGGCGTCGGCCTCGATCGTCTCCACCATGAACCGCTTCTGCTCATCAGTGAACTTGTCCCAGGAGTTGAGCAGCGTCGAGGAGAAACCTTTGACACCGGTCAACGGGGAGCGCAACTCGTGGGCAACCGTCGAGATGAGCGCCGCGTGGTCGGCCTCGGCCCGCTGCCGCGTGACCGCGTCGCGGAGCCCGAGCAGGACGACGGTCAGCGGGCCGGCCGGGGACTGGCGGATGTAGCGCGCGGTTGCGAGGACCTCGCGCCCACCGCCGATGGTGAGCAGCTTCTCCCGGTGCCCGGTGCGGGTGCTCAGCCCGTTCCACGGATCGGTGAGGTCCCACCACATGGCGCCGTCACGGTCCTGCAGCGGCAACGCCTCACGG
>JBDTBX010000198.1:0-4020 GCA_039923915.1 Nostocoides sp.
GCACGGTCATCGGTCAGGCCTCCCGCATCGAGGTCTGGGACTTCGCCAGGTGGCAGGACTACCTCGCGTCCCACGAGGAGTCGTACTCCGAGCAGTCCGAGGAGGTCATCCCCGGCCTGTTCTGACGTCGCAACGCCGCAACACCGAGCGATCGGCGAACCAACCGACGAACCAACCAGCGCGACCGCCCTGCCGACCGGCCTCCAGCCGCCCGATCCCGACACGACTTCCCCCGTGCCGGGCCCGGTGCGGGTGGGGACCAGGCGGCAGGGACCAGCCGGCAGGGACCAGCGGCAGGGACCGACCGCCGAACCAGCCACCAGCACCTCCGCAGGGCCCGCACACCGACCACGAGCACCCCAAGGACCAGCGCGATGACCTCACGAGGACCGGCCGCCGAGCGGCACGTCCCGGTACTTCGCGACCGTGTGCTCGACCTCCTCGCCCCCGCCCTCAACCCGGCGGGGGCTGTGTTTGTCGATGGCACGCTCGGGATGGGTGGGCACGCCGAGGCCGTCCTGCAAGGCTTCCCGGAGGCGATCGTCATCGGCATCGACCGTGACCCCGAGGCGCTGGCCCTCGCCGGCGAACGGCTCGCGCCGTATGCCGGGCGCCTCCACCTCGTGCACGCCGTCTACGACGAGGTCGGCGAGGTGCTCGACGACCTCGGCCACCGGTCATACCAAGCCGGGCTCTTCGACCTCGGTGTCTCCTCGCTGCAGCTCGACGAGGCCGACCGGGGGTTCGCCTACAGCCAGGATTCGCCGCTGGACATGCGGATGGACCAGAGCGTCGGGGTGACGGCCGCCGACGTCCTCAACACGTATGCGGCAGCTGATCTCGAGCGCGTGCTGCGGGACTACGGGGAGGAACGGTTCGCCCGCAAGATCGCCGCAGCGATCGTCCGGGAACGGGCCGATGCCCCGTTCACGACGTCCGCCCGGCTCGTCGAGTTGCTCCGGCGCGCGGTGCCTGCGGCCAGCCAGCGGACCGGCGGCAACCCGGCCAAGCGCAGCTTTCAGGCGCTGCGGATCGAGGTCAACGCCGAGCTGTCGGTATGGGCGCAAGCAGTCCGGGTCGCTCTCGACCGGCTCGCCGTCCACGGCCGGCTCGCTGTCCTGTCCTATCACTCGCTCGAGGACCGGATCACCAAGCGCGCCTTCGCCGCGGGACTGACCAACTCCACGCCGGAGGGGCTGCCTGTCGATCTGCCCGAGCACGCGGCATACCTCCGCTCGCTCACCCGGGGCGCGGAGGTCGCCGACGCGGCCGAGCAGGCCCGCAACCCACGCTCCGCCTCGGTCCGCTTCCGGGCCGTCGAACGCATCCGCACCACCACGAGGGGGACCAACCGATGAGCCAGCTCACTGCAACGGCACGCGTCGCCGGCCGACCGCACAGCCCGGCCCGGGCGCCGCAGCGGGGGGCGCTGCGGGTCATCCGGGGCACCGTCGACCGGCCCCGGGGCGGGGTGTTCGCGACGATCTGCCTCGCTGCGCTCGTCAGCGGCTTCCTCGCCGTCCTCGTCCTCAACACGACGATGGCCAAGGGCGCCTTCGTCCTGGACAACCTCCAGGGTCAGTCCGGTCGGCTGTCTGACACCAAGGAGGCACTGCAGCACTCGATCGACGCCCAGAGTGCCCCGGCCGAGCTGGCCCAACGCGCCATGAAGCTGGGGATGGTCCCGTCGTCGACGGCCGCGTTCCTCGACCTGAGCACCGGAAAGATCCTCGGCGTGGCGAAGCCGGCCGCCAAGGTCCCCGGATTTACGGTGATCACCTCGCCGGTTCCGGTGCCGCCCAAGGTGACTCTGACGCCGGCCAAGCCCACGACGACGGTGACCCACAAGGGCACCGTGACGACCACGACGGTCGTGACGACCAAGGCGAACGGGGTGGTGGTGACGACGGTGACGACAGTGGACTCGGCGACCGGGACCACGACCACCACGACCAGGACCACGGCACCGGTGACCAAGCCGGGTGCGACGCCCACCGCGACACCGACCACCAGCCCGACAGCCACGCCGACCGGCACCCCGACGACCACGAGGTAGACGACCGTGACCCCCCGCAGGCCAACGCCCCCGACGTCGCGTCAGTCGAGCCGGTCCACGCGTCGCCCCGGGCCGACCGTCCTGCGGTCGACCGGCGCCCGCCCAACCGCTCGTGCCACGCCGGGTCGGGGCAGCACGCCGCGCCCTGCTGCCCTGCCTCGGGCCAAACGGCCGGCCACCTCGCGTGGACCAGGCCGCCCGGGCAAGCCCCGGCGGACCAAGGTTGGCAACCCGCGGCGCCGGATGCGGGCGATGGTCAGCGCCACCCTCTTCGTCTTCAGCATCTTCGGCGCCCAGTTGTTCTGGATCCAGGGCATCAACGCGTCCGCGGTGTCGGCCGAGGCCCTCAAGGAGCGCCTGGTCGTGGACCAGACCATCCCGGCCCTGCGCGGCCGAATCCTCGACAGCAACGGTGTCGTCCTCGCGTCCAGCCTGGAGCGGCTCACAGTCAGCGTCAACCAGAAGGCCGTGTGCACCTACGGCACGGGCGCTCAGACGTGTGACCCGGCGACGTCGGCGGCCGCGGTCGCGCGAGCGGCGTCGAGTCTGTCGCCCCTTCTCAAGCTCCCCGCCAACCAGCTCGTCCCGCTCATGACGGGCACCGCGATCTACCAGATCCTCGCCAAGAACGTCACGCCCCTCACGTGGCGCCAGATCGCGGCCCTGGGTGTGCCCGGCATCGGGATCGCGCCCCACGACCGCACCGCCGAACGCAGCTACCCGCAGTCGACGACGGCGGCATCCCTGGTCGGCTTCGTCACCAACGAGGGCAAGAAGGCTGGGGGCGGCATCGAGCTGCTGGAGGACGCGGTCCTAGCGGGCGTCCCCGGGTCGCAGAGCTACGAGCAGGCCGCCGGCGGCGGGGCGATCCCCGACGGGCACTTGTCGATGACCCCCGCCGTGCCCGGCCGCGACGTCCAGCTGACCATCAACTCCAACATCCAGTGGTACGCGCAGAACGCCCTGGCCCAGGCCGTCCAGCAGACCCAGGCCCTGTCGGGCACCGTCGTGGCCCTGGACGTCAAGACCGGCAAACTCCTCGCCGTCGCGTCCTATCCGACGTTCGACCCCAACAACGTGGGCCAGGCGACCGGCAGCCTGTCCAACCTGGCGTTCACCGACGTCTTCGAGCCCGGGTCGACCCAGAAGGTCATCACCATGGCGTCGGCCCTGTCCGAGGGCAAGGTCACGCCGTCCACCCCCATCGTCATCCCCAGTCAGCTGCACCGCTCGGACGGCTCCTTCCATGACGCCGAGAGCCACGGCACCGAGTACCGCACCGTCGCCGGCGCCCTCGCCGAGTCGAGCAACATGGGCACGATGCTCGTCGGCGAGACGGTCCCGTCCTCGACCCTGTACGACTACATGCGCAAGTTCGGTCTCGGCTCGACCTCCGGCTCGAAGTTCCCCGGCGAGTCCGCAGGACTGCTGACTCCCAGCGACAAGTGGAGCGGTACCCAGCGCTACACGGTCATGTACGGCCAGGGCCTCTCGGTGACCGCCATCCAGGCGGCCGGTGTCTACCAGACCATCGCCAATGGCGGGGTCCGGATGCCGCCCCGACTCGTCGAGGCCGTGGCCGATGACTCGGGCACCCTGGTGCCGCAACCGGCCCCGACCGGCATACGCGTCCTGTCACCGACCATCGCCACCGAGATGTCGCAGATGCTCGAGGGCGTGGTGAGCAAGGACGGCACCGCGCCGGCGGCCCAGATCGCGGGCTACCGCGTGGCCGGCAAGACCGGTACGGCCGACCGTACGGTGACCGTCGGGACGGGCCAGAACGCCCGCGGCGTGTACCAGGGCAAGACGGCCAGCTTCATCGGTTACGCGCCGGCCGACAAGCCACAGATCGTCCTCGCCGTCATCCTCCAGCGGCCGGTGAAGGGCTACTACGGTGGAACCGTGGCCGCTCCGGTCTTCCACGACGTCATGACCTATGCGCTGCAGGAGCTGAAGATCCC
>JBDTBX010000199.1:0-3406 GCA_039923915.1 Nostocoides sp.
AGGGCGAATACCCGGTTGTCGGCCAAGGTGTTGATGGACCCGCTGTGGTGGTCGTGACCGGTGCCCGCGCCGTCGAGGGTGCTCACGAAGTTGGCACGCAGCAAAGGCCCGTCACCGAACCGGAAGAGGGCCGCGAGAGCTTCGTCGTCGAGGTCCGTGGGTGCGCGGGAGTCGGCGTGCCAGATAAGGCGCATGCCACCGATGCTGCCACGCACCGTGCAAGGATGCGCAGATGGCGAAGAAGAGCAAGAAGTCACAGGCCCCGAACTTCTCCGACGTCCTGCGTGTCGGGGCCGGCTTCGACCTCGCCGGTGTCGATCCCGCGTCGACCCCGGGCTTCGACAAGGGCAAGAAGTCGGCCGAGAAGGCGATGCCTGATCACCAGTCCCGGCTGGCCGACGTCCAGGAACGCCTGTATGCGCAGTCGCGTGAGGGCGGCACGCAGGCGCTGCTCCTCGTCGTGCAAGGGATGGACACCTCGGGCAAGGGCGGGATCATGCGCCACGTCGTGGGCATGCTCGACCCCCAGGGTGTCCACTACACCGCGTTCAAGGCGCCGAGCGAGGAGGAGCGTAAGCACGACTTTCTGTGGCGGATGACCAACGCCCTCCCCAAGCCCGGCCAGGTTGGGGTCTTCGACCGGTCGCAGTACGAGGACGTCCTCATCGTGCGGGTCCACAACCTTGTGCCGGAGGACGTGTGGTCACTGCGCTACGACCAGATCAACGCGTGGGAGAAGTCGGTCGCCGACTCCGGCACGGTCATCGTCAAGGTGATGCTGCACATCGGCAGCGACGAGCAGAAGGCGCGACTCGGGCAACGGCTCGAGCGCGTCGACAAGCAGTGGAAGTACAACCCGGGCGACATCGACGAGCGCAAGCTGTGGCCTGCCTACATGGCGGCCTATCAGGCTGCCCTCACGAAGTGCTCGACCGACGACGCACCGTGGTTCGTCGTCCCGGCCAACCACAAGTGGTACGCCCGGTATGCCGTGGCCAACCTGGTCCTCGAGCGACTCGAAGGGCTCGACCTGGCGTGGCCCGCGGTCGACTACGACGTCGCGGCCGAGAAGGTGCGCCTCGCGGCGACCTGATGCCTCACCGGCCTCAGGTCGGCAGGGAGCGGGCGAGGATCGTCGCGGTCGTCTCCGGTGCGAGCCGGCCCAAGGTCCCGAAGGTGGCGCCGTGCTCCCCACCGAGGCGACTGGCGACGAACGGGTCGGCGACCTCGGCCGGGGCGTAGCGGGCGAGCAGGCTCGCCTGCAAGGTGATCGCGAGCCGTTCGACGACGCGGCGGGCCGACCATGGCGCGTCTGAGGAGAGGGCCTGTGCGGCAACGGACTCCACGTCGTCGATGGCCGCGTCGAGCACGGCATACGAACCGCGCGCGAGGGAGAGCTCCTTGGCGAGCGCAGCGACGGACGCGGGCTCGCGGGTCATGGCGCGCAGCACGTCGAGGGCGTTGACGTTGCCCGAGCCCTCCCAGATCGAGTTGAGTGGCGCCTCGCGGTAGAGCCGGGCCAGGCCGTTCTCCTCGATATAGCCGTTGCCGCCCAGACATTCGAGGGCCTCGGCCACCATCGGGGAGGTGCGCTTGCACACCCAGAACTTGCCCAGCGCCACCCCGAGCCGGGCGAACTCGCTGTCACCGTCGTCGACCGCTCGGGCCAGGCGCATCCCCAGGAGAGCAGCGGCCTCGGACTCGAGCGCGAGGTCGACCAGCACGTTGCGCATGAGCGGCTGGTCGACGAGGAGGGCCCCAAATGCGCTGCGGTGCCGGGTGTGGTGGATCGCGCGGGAGAGCGCGGCGCGCATCGTCGCGGCCGAGCCGAGGACGCAGTCGAGCCGGGTGGCCGAGACCATCTCCAGGATGGTTGGTATGCCGCGTCCCTCCTCTCCCACGAGGGCACCCCACGTCCCGTCGAGCTCGATCTCGGCCGAGGCGTTGCTTCGGTTGCCCAGCTTGTCCTTGAGTCGTTGCAGCGCAAAGGAATTGAGCGTTCCGTCGGCGAGGACGCGGGGGATGAGGAAGCAGCCGAGGCCGGCGTCAGTCTGGGCCAGGACGAGGAAGGCATCGCTCATCGGGGCGGAGCAGAACCACTTGTGACCGGTCAGTCGAAAGGTCGTGCCGCCCTCGATGGGGCCGCCCTCGGCGGTGACAGCTCGGGTGGTGTTGGCGCGGACGTCTGAGCCGCCCTGCTTCTCGGTCAACCCCATTCCGGCGAGCAGGCCGAGCTTGGCGTGGTGCTCACGGAGACCGAATTCGTAGCTACGCGAGGCCAGTCCGGGCAGCCAGCCGGCCGCGAGAGCCGGCGCCTCCGCGAGAGCCGGCGCCGCGGCATACGTCATCGAGACGGGGCACAAGTGCCCTTGCTCGACCTGCGACCAGACGATGAAGCCGGCAGCGCGGGCGGCGTGGGCACCGCTGCCCGCCGGGCGCGTCCACGGCTCGGCGGTGAGTCCGTGGCCGACGGCGACCCCGAGCAGTTCGTGCCAGGCCGGGTCGAAGTCGACGATGTCGATGCGGCGGCCGGTGCTGTCGTGGGTCCGCAGGACGGGGGAGTGCGCGTTGGCGCGGTCGGCCCAGTCCTGGGCCTCCTCGCTGCCGGCGAGCGGCCCGAGGGCCTCGACGTCGGAGCGGTACTCGACCGGCACCCAGCGCTCGACAGAGGCCCGCAGGGCGGGGTCACCGGCGAGGACGTCGTGCCCGACCGGTCGCGGAACCACGTTGGTCACCTCGTGCGTCGTCACGGGTTGCAGTATGCCGACCGTTACCGTGGAGCGCGTGAGGGCATCGCGGGACGAGGCGCGCAGGGTGCTCGCGCGCGTCCCCGGTCTGCACGCCCTGGCCCGTCTCACGGTGGAGACGATCCGGGTCTGCCTCAAGTACCGCGTGACCGGGCTCGCCTCCGAGGCGGGGTTCTTCGCGCTCTTGTCGCTGCCGCCGCTCGTCCTGGGGCTCTTCGCCGGCGTCGGCTACGTGGGCACCTGGCTCGGGCAGAACACGGTCAACGAGGTCGTGACCGCAATCCAGACGTATGCCGCGCAGTTCCTCACGAGCGAGTCGATCAGCCAGATCTTGGTCCCGACGATCGACCAGGTGCTCAAGGGCGGCCGCGCCGACCTGATCTCGGTCGGTTTCGTCCTGTCACTGTGGTCGGGGTCGCGGGCACTCAACGTCTTCGTCGACACCATCTCGATCATGTACGGCCAGTCCGGCGTCCGCGGAATCGTCCCCACGAGGGCCTTGTCGTTCGGCCTGTACGTCGTCGCGCTCGTTGTCGGGATCATCACCATCCCGCTCGTCCTCGTCGGCCCGACCTACGTCGGCAGGATCATCCCCGACGAAGTGCACGTGCTCGCCAACCTGTACTGGCCGGTTGTCATCGTGCTCACCGTGGCCAGCC
>JBDTBX010000200.1:0-3583 GCA_039923915.1 Nostocoides sp.
TGGAGGCCTGGACGGTGAAGCCCCGGTCGGAGGCCCCATCGATGAGCTGACCGGCCGTCCGCGCCGGTTCGCCTACCCGCCGAACCTCGTCGTGGTCGACGGCGGACTCCCTCAGGTCAACGCCGCGTATGCCGCGCTCACGGCCATGGGCATCGACGACATCGCCGTCGTCGGGCTCGCCAAACGGCTGGAGGAGGTGTGGGTGCCGCGGGAGGACTTCCCGGTCATCCTGCCCCGAACCAGTGACGGGCTCTATCTGCTTCAGCGGGTCCGGGACGAGGCTCACCGCTTTGCCATCACCTTCCACCGGCAGCGCCGGTCCAAGGCCATGACGGCCAGCCAGCTCGACGGCATACCAGGTCTGGGTGAGGCCAAACGCAAAGCGCTCCTGCGCCACTTCGGGTCGCTCAAGCGGGTCCGGTCCGCGACGATCGAGGAGCTGCAGGAGGTCTCGGGCATCGGTCCCACCCTCGCTGCGACGATTGCGGCAGAGTTGTCCTCGCAGGCCCGACCCGAGCCCGCCGTCAACCTGATGACCGGAGAGGTGCTGAGCGACCCGTGAGCGACCGCGAGACGTCGGCGGTGTCGGATCCGCCCGAGCCGGGCGCGGTCGACGACGCCGACCCGCGGCCCGAGATCATCATCCTGACCGGCATGAGCGGTGCCGGTCGGTCGACGGTCGCCAACGTCCTGGAGGACCTCGGCTGGTTCGTCGTCGACAACCTACCGCCCCAGCTGTTGCGGCAACTGGCGGAGTTGGCCATGTCCTCGGGGCGCGACCTGGCTCAGATGCGGGTGGTCGCCGTGGTCGACGTGCGCACCCGCGGATTCTTCGGCCACCTCTCGGGCGAGACGCGGGCGCTGGCAGAGGCGGGTTGGGACCCGACCGTCGTGTTCCTCGATGCCACCGACGAGGCGTTGGTCCGCCGCTTCGAGAGCGTCCGCAGGCCGCACCCGCTCCAGGGTGATGGGCGCCTCCTCGACGGGATCACCGCGGAGCGGACCCGGCTGGCCGACCTGCGCGCCGAGGCCGACATCCTCATCGACACCTCCGGGCTCAACGTCCACCAGCTCAGTCGCAAGGTCGGGCCGTTGTTCTCCGGGTCGACCGGGCCGTCGCTGCGCCTTGCCGTCATGTCGTTCGGCTTCAAGTACGGCGTGCCGCTGGACGCCGATTTCGTCTTCGACATGCGGTTCCTACCCAACCCGTTCTGGATCCCCGAGCTGCGGTCGCAGACCGGCCTGGACGCCGATGTCGCGGAGTTCGTGATGGCCCAGCCCGGCGCGATCCAGTTCATCGACCGCGTGAGCGACCTGATGGAACCGGTCGCGGCCGGCTATCGCCGCGAGGGCCGCCGTTACGTCACGATAGCCGTCGGCTGCACGGGAGGCAAGCACCGTTCGGTTGCCATCTGTGAGGCACTTGTCCGCCGGCTCACCAACGAGTCCGTGGAGACCTTCGCCGTCCACCGCGACCTGGGCCGAGAGTGACGCCGGCGGTGTCCGGCCCGCGGATCGCTGCGCTCGGTGGAGGACACGGGCTCGCCGCCTCGTTGCGGGCGCTCAGGCTGGTCAGCGAGCATCTCACCGCCATCGTGACGGTGGCCGACAACGGTGGGTCGAGCGGTCGCCTCCGCGACGAGCTCGGGGTGCTGCCCCCGGGTGACCTGCGGATGGCGCTGTCGGCCCTGTGCGACGACACCGAGTGGAGCCACACGTGGCGCGATGTGCTCCAGCACCGGTTCGAGGGCACCGGACCGCTCGGCGGACACGCGCTCGGCAACCTGTTGATCGTGGCGTTGTGGGAGTTGCACGACGACCCCGTCGTCGGCCTCGAGCTCGTCGGCAGGCTCCTGGGTGCTCGCGGTCGGGTCCTGCCGATGGCGTCGGTGCCGTTGTCCATCTCGGCCCAGGTGCGTGGGGCCGACCCGACCCGGCCCGATGACGTGACGACCGTGGAGGGGCAGGCCCAGGTCGCCACGACGCAGGGTGAGGTTCGTGGCATTCGGCTGACGCCGTCCGACCCGCCCGCCTGCGAGCCCGCCGTCAAGGCCGTCCACAAGGCCGACTGGGTGATCCTTGGACCGGGATCGTGGTTCACCTCGGTCCTGCCGCACCTACTGGTGCCTGACCTGTGCGACGCGCTGCTCGGCACTCGGGCGCGCCGGATGCTGACCCTCAACCTCGAGCTGCACAAAGGGGAGACGGCCGGCTTCTCGGCCGCCCGACACCTCGAGACCCTGACGACCCACGCACCCGACATGCGCTTCGACGTCGTGCTCGCGGACCCCAGCGTCGTTGACGGAGACCACTCACTGCGGGTTGCTGCCCAGCGCCTGGGCGCCGATCTGGTCGTGTCACCGGTGGCCAAGCCGGGGCGGCCCGGCCAGCACGACTCGCTCCGTCTTGCCGCGGCCTACCGCGACATCATCGGAATCGGCGGGTGACCGCGGGCGACCTCAGTCCCGTTTCTGCCCGAACGCCACGGGGGGCGTCGTCGATGGCAGGATGTCCGCCATGGCGATGACAGCGAAGGTCAAGGACGAGCTGAGTCGCTTCGAAGTCACCAAGCCGTGCTGTCGCAAGGCCGAGGTGGCATCGATGATCCGATTCGCCGGGGGCCTGCACATCATCGGGGGACGAATCGTCGTCGAAGCGGAGCTCGACGGTGCCAACGCGGCACGACGGTTGCGGCGCAACCTGCTCGACCTCTACGGCCACCGGTCCGAGGTCCTCGTGCTCGCGGCCGGGGGACTGCGCAAGGGCAGCCGCTACGTCGTCCGGGTCGTCCAGGACGGCGAGGCGCTGGCCCGGCAGGCCGGGCTCATCGATGCCCGCGGCCGCCCGGTCCGCGGCCTGCCGCCCAAGGTCGTCTCCGGTGCGGACCATGACGCCGAAGCTGCCTGGCGTGGCGCCTTCCTGGCTCATGGATCGCTGACCGAACCCGGCCGCTCCTCGGCCCTGGAGGTGACCTGTCCGGGCCCCGAAGCCGCTCTGGCGCTCGTCGGCGCGGCTCGGCGGCTCGGGATCCAGGCCAAGGCCCGCGAGGTGCGGGGCATCGACCGGGTCGTCATCCGTGACGGCGACGCGATCGGCGCCATGCTGACCCGCCTCGGCGCGCACGAGGCGGTGATGGCGTGGGAGGAACGTCGGATGCGCCGAGAGGTGCGAGCCACGGCCAACCGGCTGGCCAACTTCGACGACGCCAACCTGCGACGGTCGGCGCGCGCCGCGGTGGCGGCCGGTGCACGTGTCCAGCGCGCCCTGGAGATCCTCGGCGGCGACGTCCCCGACCACCTGCGCGAGGCAGGGACCCTGCGGGTCGAGCACAAGGAGTCCTCGCTGGAGGAACTCGGTCAGCTCGCCAACCCGCCCATGACCAAGGACGCCGTGGCCGGTCGGATCCGACGGTTGCTGGCGATGGCCGACAAACGGGCCCAGGACCTCGGCATCCCCAGCACCGAGGCCAGCCTCACCGCGGACATGCTCGACGCCTGACCGACCAACCGCGAGCGAAGCGAGCCTGGTTCGCCGGAACATCGGGAGCCGCCCGAGCGCAGCGAGGTCCCGGGCTCAACGTGCG
>JBDTBX010000201.1:0-3863 GCA_039923915.1 Nostocoides sp.
GGCGGGATCGCCGTCAACGCCTTGGGTCACGGACACCCGGCCCTCGTGGCCGCCGTCTCCAAGCAGGTCGCCGAGGTCGTCCACGTCTCCAACTTCTTCACCACGCCCGCCCAGATCGCCCTCGCCGAGCGGCTGCTCGACATCTCCTGCGCCCCGGCCGGGTCGAAGGTCTTCTTCGCCAACAGCGGGACCGAGGCGATCGAGGCGGCCATCAAGCTGTCCCGTCGGACGGGGCGCACCGGGATCGTCGCCGCCGAGGGCGCCTTCCACGGTCGGAGCACCGGTGCCCTGGCCCTCACCCACAAAGCCGCCTATCGCCAACCGTTCGAGCCGCTCCTCCCTGGCGTGACCCACATCCCGTATGCCGATGTCGAGGCTCTGCGGGCGGCCGTCACCTCCGACACCGCGGCCGTCGTCCTGGAGCCGATTCAGGGCGAGGGTGGCGTCGTCGCTGCCGACACGGCATACCTCCAGGCGGCCCGCGAGATCGCGACGTCCGCCGGAGCGCTGCTGATCATCGACGAGATCCAGACCGGCATCGGCCGGACCGGCCAGTGGTTCGCCTTCCAGGAGTCCGGAATCGTGCCGGATGCCATCACGGTCGCCAAGGGCCTGGGCGGCGGCGTGCCGATCGGTGCGCTCGTCACGATGGGGCCGGGTGTGTCGGCGTTGCTGCAACCCGGTCAGCACGGCACGACGTTCGGCGGCAACCCGCTCGCTGCTGCGGCTGCGCTGGCGGTGCTCGACACGATCGACGAGCAGGGCCTGATGGCTCACGCCGTCGAGGTGGGCGAGCACCTTGCCGACGCCGTGGCGGCCCTCCGCCACCCGCTCGTGAGCACCATTCGTGGGCGTGGGCTGCTCCGGGCGATCGTCCTCGCCGAGCCGATCGCGCCGCTCGTCGCCGACCTGGCGCGAGACGCCGGCTTCATCGTCAATGCCGTGGCGCCGCAGGCACTCCGGCTTGCGCCGCCACTCGTCATCACCACCGAGGAGATCGACACCTTCGTGGCTGCTCTGCCCGGCCTTCTTGACGCCGCGCACGCCGCGTGCACGACGCCGGAGGCGTCATGACCCTGCGCCATTTCCTCGCCGATGACGACCTCACGGCCGCGGAGCAGCGGGAGGTCCTCGATCGCGCGATCCGGCTCAAGGCCTCCCCGTTCAGCGACCGGCCCCTGGCGGGTCCCCAGGTGGTGGCGGTCCTCTTCGACAAGCCCACGCTGCGGACCCAGGTCTCCTTCGCCACCGGCATCGCCCACCTCGGCGGGCAGTCCATGGTCGTGGACGCCAAGCTGGCCCAGATCGGTGTCCGCGAGTCGATCGCCGACGTCACCCGCGTCCTCACCAGGCAGACCTCGGCCATCGTCTGGCGCACCTTCGGGCAGGACCGCATCATCGAGATGGCCCAGCACGCAACGGTTCCCGTCGTCAACGCCCTCACCGACGACTACCACCCGTGCCAGATCCTCGCCGACCTGCTGACGATCCGCGAGCACTGCGGCGATCTGGTTGGTCTGGCCTTCGCCTACCTCGGTGACGGCGCCAACAACATGGCGCACTCCTACCTGCTCGGGGGCGCGCTGGCCGGGATGCACGTGCGGATCGGCACGCCCCCCGCCTACCCACCTCAGGCCGAGATCCTCGATCGCGCGCGGTCGATCGCCGCGACGACTGGCGGCTCGGTCACCGTGACCGACGACCCGGTGGCTGCCGTCGCCGGAGCCCACGCCGTCGCGACCGACACCTGGGTGTCGATGGGGCAGGAGGACGAGGGCGGCGAGCGCAGGGGCGAGGCGAGCCCGTTTGTCCCATATGCCGTCTCGCCCGAGATCATGGCGAAGGCCGCGCCCGGCGCGATCTTCCTGCACTGCCTGCCGGCCTACCGCGGTCACGAGGTCGACGCCGCCGTCATCGACGGCCCGCAGTCGGTCGTGTGGGACGAGGCCGAGAACCGGTTGCACGTCCAGAAGGCCATCCTGTCCTTCCTCCTCGAGCAGTCCCGGAGCACCTCATGACCGTCCCGCCCACCCGGGGCGCCCGGCAACAGCGGATCGTGGCGATCCTGGGCCAACGGGCCGTCCGCTCGCAGACCGAGTTGCTCGACCTGCTCGCTGCCGACGGTATCGAGGTCACTCAGGCGACCCTGTCGCGCGACCTGGTCGAGGTCGGCGCCGAGAAGGTGCGGGTCGGCAAGAACCTCGTGTATGCCGTTCCCGGGGAGGGCGGTGACCGCACGGTTCGGGTCGCCCCCGACGGGGCCTCGATGTCCAGCCGGCTGGCGCAGCGATGCCACGAGCTGCTCGTCTCGGCCGACCACAGCAGCAACCTGGTGGTGCTGCGGACCCCACCGGGCGCTGCGAACTTCCTCGCCTCGGCCATCGACCACAACGCCCTCGAGGGGGTGCTCGGCACGATCGCCGGAGACGACACGATCATGGTCATCACGACCGGGGCCGCCGCCAGCCGAGGCACGGTCGACCGACTCATGACCCTGGCCCGGAGGGAGACCGCGTGACCGACCAGATTGCTCCGAGCACTCCGGCGGGCCACCACACGGGGGAGCGGGTCAGCCTCTGGGGCGGCCGGTTCGCCGGTGGCCCGGCCGATGCGTTGGCTGCCCTGTCCAGGTCGACGCACTTCGACTGGCGGCTCGCGGCATACGACATCGCTGGTTCGCGCGCCCATGCGCGCGTCCTCCACGGCGCCGGGCTGCTCGACGACGCGACGCTGGCCGTCATGCTCAACGCCCTCGACCGGCTCGCGACCGATGTGGCCTCGGGTTCCTTCGGTCCCGCCGACGGGGACGAGGACGTCCACACGGCCCTCGAGCGGGGGCTCATCGAGCGGGCCGGTGCCGACGTCGGTGGGCGGCTGCGAGCCGGGCGCTCGCGCAACGACCAGGTGGCGACCCTGTTCCGGATGTACCTGCGCGACCATGCCCGCTCGGTCGCAGATCTCGTGCTCGATGTCGTGGACTCGCTCGTGGCGCAGGCCGGTCAGCACCACGGGGTGGCCATGCCCGGCCGCACCCACCTCCAGCACGCGCAGCCGGTGTTGCTGTCGCACCATCTGCTCGCGCACGGCTGGGCACTGCTTCGCGACGTCGACCGACTACGCGACTGGGACCGGCGCTCGGCCCTGTCGCCCTACGGGTCAGGTGCCCTCGCCGGCTCCTCGCTGGGGCTGGACCCGGAGACGGTCGCTGCCGATCTCGGCTTCGCCGGTGCTGTCGAGAACTCGATCGACGGGACCGCATCGCGCGACTTCGCCGCTGAGTTCGCGTTCGTCACCGCCATGACTGCGGTCGACGTCTCCCGGCTGGCCGAGGAGGTCATCCTCTGGGCCACCAAGGAGTTCGGCTTCGTCACCCTGGACGACGCGTACTCGACCGGGTCGAGCATCATGCCGCAGAAGAAGAACCCCGACGTCGCCGAGCTGGCCCGGGGCAAGGCCGGCCGTCTCGTCGGCGACCTGGCCGGCTTGCTCACGACGCTCAAGGGCCTGCCGCTTGCCTACAACCGGGACCTCCAGGAGGACAAGGAGCCGGTGTTCGACGCCATCGACACCCTCGAGGTTCTCCTGCCGGCCTTTTCCGGGATGGTGGCGACGATGGTGTTCGACACCGAGCGTATGGCCTCGCTCGCGCCGCAGGGTTTCTCGCTCGCGACCGACATCGCCGAGTGGCTCGTGCGGGAGGGCGTGGCCTTCCGGGTCGCCCACGAGGTGGCCGGCGCCTGTGTCCGTGAGTGCGAGCCGCGGGGCATCGAGCTCTGGGACCTCACCGACGTGGAACTGGCCCGGATCAGCCCCCATCTCACGCCCGGGGTCCGGTCGGTGCTCTCGGTCGAGGGGTCGCTCGC
>JBDTBX010000202.1:0-9262 GCA_039923915.1 Nostocoides sp.
AGCGCGTTGAAAGCGGCGACGGCTTGCGGCGTGCGCTGTCCGGCGAGGATCCCGACGAGCGGGCCGGCCTTGGCGATGTCGGCGGCCTGGGTGCTGCGCAGGGCCGCCAGCTGCGCCTTCTGCTCGACGACCACCTTGTCGACGGCCGCCTTGGCCGTGACGACATCGGCGGCAGCCTGCTCGGCGCTCGTCTGGGCGACGTCGGCAACGTAGGTGGCATCGGCCTGCTGGAGCTCGAGGGTCGCGATGTTGGCGAAGGTCTGGGCGCGGGTGTCGGTGAGGTAGGACAGGTCACCCATCGGGTTGCTGGCCTTGGACGGGTCCTCGCCCATCGCGTGGATGACGCCCATGAGCTCGGCCGCGGACCCGCCCTCGGAGTAGGCGTAGAAAGCCCAGGCCCGCAGCCGCTGCTTCTCGGTGGTCAGGGCGATGTCGAGGCGGGCCGACAGGTCCTGACTGGCCTTGGCTGCCAGTTGGGCCGACGTCTCGGCGTCGCGAGCCTGCGCGAGCTGATCGAGCAGCTGGTTGGACTGCTGGGCCAGGACGTCGAGCTGGGTGATGGCCGCGGCGAGCACGCTGTTGGAGGCAGCCAGCCGGGCCCGCAGTTCGTTGGCCTGGGAGATCTGGGCGGCGAGGTCGGCCTCGGACAGGCGCGGCTCGTCACCACTGCCAACCGGTGCCGGCGCCGGGGATCCGGGGCGGATGCCCTGGGTCGTCGTGATCGGCGGCGTGGGTGGTGTCGTGCTCGGCGGGCGGGTTGAGCCGCTTGTCGATATCGGCGGGTCGGTTGTGCTGCTGGACGGTGAAGTGGTCGAGGTTGACGAACTGTTCGAGGTGGCCGTGGACGAGTCGCTGGTCGACGGGCTCGGGTCGGCCGGCGCGGTGGTGTCGGTGGAGGTGGGCGGGTCGTCGGCGGCGGCTCCGGGCGCCAACACCAAGACCGACGCCATGCACGCAGAGACGGCGGCAGCCGAGACCGTCGCCCATCCGCTGCGCCTCACCGTGTCCACCTTGTCCGCGCCTACCCCAGGCCCGGGGCCTCGCCCCAGATCATGACCTCCTGAGCGTACCCGCGGATCCGCGGCCGTGGGTGCGGCTTTCCAGGTAGAGCCGAACGACGCGCGCAACGGGGCCGGAGGGCTGGGGTGATCTGCCAGCATGAGCGCATGACCGCCACGGCCGCACCCGCGGAGGAGCACCCGACGTTCATCCGCAGCGACTACATCGTGCTCGCCGGCGGGGGGCTGGCCGTCCTCGCGGCGGCGATCACCCACTTCGCGGGCGCCGGAGAGGTGGTGCCGTTCCTCTGCTCGGCCGCGGCGGTGACCCTGCTGGCCTCCCTGGTCGGCCGCTCGGTGGAGCAGCTCGGCGACCGTTTCGGACCCGGCGCGACCGGGGTCCTGCAGTCAGCCCTCGGCAACCTCCCCGAGCTGTTCATCGCACTGTTCGCCCTGAAGGCCGGCCTCGTCGGTGTCGTCCAGGCCGCCCTTGTCGGCTCGATCCTGGCCAACCTGCTGCTCGTGCTCGGACTGTGCTTCCTCGTCGGCGGCCTCAAGCACGGCACCCAGAAGCTGGACTCTGCGCGCGCTCGGCAGATCATCGTGCTGATGGTGCTGTCGGTGGCCGCGATGGTCATTCCGTCGATCGCTCACTACATCCACGCGCCGGCGAGCAAGCACGAGTCGACGTTCTCGATGATCGTCTCGATCGTCCTGCTCGTGCTCTTCTTCCTCATCCTGCCGGCGTCGCTGCGGCGACAAGGCGGCAGTGACGACGCGGCCGAGAAGGAGGCGATGCATCAGGAGGCACCGCGCTGGCCGATCTGGCTGGCGGTCGGTCTCCTCGCTGCGGCTGCCGTGCTGGCGGCGTTCGTGTCGGACTGGTTCGTGTCCGCCCTCGAGCCAGCGATGACGTCGTTCGGAATCTCCGACGCCTTTGCCGGTCTGGTGGTCGTGGCGATCGCCGGCAACGCCATCGAGAACGTCGTGGGCGTCCAGCTCGCCTACGCCAACCGCTCCGAGTACGCGTTCTCGGTCGTGATCAACAGCCCGATGCAGATCGCCCTGGTCCTGGCGCCGCTCCTTGTCATCCTGTCCAAGGTGTTCGGGTTCGCTGCTCTGACCCTTGTCTTCTCGCCCATGCTCGTCGTCTCGCTCGTCATCGCGGTCATCATCACGGCCTTCATCACCTTCGACGGCGAGTCGGACTGGATCGAGGGAGCGGCCCTCATTGCGCTCTACGTCGTCATCGCCACCGTCTTCTGGTGGGGCTGAGCTCGTCCACAACCCCGTGACACCGAGGCGGTTGTCCACACCTGCCTGTATGCCGGGTGGCCGGCTGTCGGTGGAGCGCACCAGATTGGGCGTTCACACCGAGCGAAAGGGGGCCGAGATGGCCCAGGGCCGAGTCAGGGCCGACCACGGGGATGCGGTCCAGAACAACATCGTGCACCTGCAGGGGCGGGTGTCGGCTGTGGACGAGCCGCGGCAGCTGCCGAGCGGCGACGCCGTCGTGACCTTCCGGGTCATCGTCCGGCGACCAGCGAGCCGATCCCGCAACCGCCCCAAGGACGACTTGGCGCCCAGAACCCAGGTCGACACGATCGATGTGGCCTGTTGGAGCGCGACGACCCGGCGGACCGCCGGACGGCTGGGGGCGGGCGATGTCGTGGAGGTCGACGGCGCGCTCCGCCGACGGTTCTTCCGCGCCGGGGGAGGGGCGGCCAGTCGCTATGAGGTCGAGGCGCACCGGGTCAAACGGGTATCTGCATGATTCGGTGAAGGCGACAGCGGTCCGCCTGCCGCTCGATCAGGCGGGTTTGGGTGCCTTGACGAAGGGCACCAGCTCGACGTCGCGAAGCTCGACCTCCTCGGCGGCTGCGTAGTCCAGACTGCCGAGGAGCCGGCCGGCGGCGCGAAGGTCACCCTCAGCTTGACGCACCGCTTCGGTGACCGCGTCGGGTCCAGCCAGGACCACCGAGGTGATCTCAGAACGCATCCCGACCTTGGCGTCGGACTTCGCCTTGCGAACCTGGGCCAGGGCAAGGCCGACGGCCGGCAGGATTGTCGGATCGCCGGCATCGGCCGGCATCACCTCCTCCGCCGTGGGCCAGGTCGTGCGGTGCACCGACCCGGCGTGGGACCACGACCAGACCTCCTCGGTGACGTACGGAAGGAACGGAGCGAACAACCGCAGCAGCGCGTCGAGCGCGATCCGCAAGGCCGCGCGGACGCTCGCCGCAGCCTCCGGGCCTCGCACCTCGTAGGCACGGTCCTTGACCAACTCGAGGTAGTCATCGCAGAAGGTCCAGAAGAACGTCTCGGTCACGTCGAGGCTCTTGGTGTAGTCCCACCGCTCGAAACTGGTCGTTGCGGTCCCGACGACGTCGGCGAGCATGGCGAGCATCGAGCGGTCGAGCGGGTCGATCACCAGTGCACGCGGGTCGCCGTCCACGGCGCCGAAGCCGAGCGCGAACTTGCTGGCGTTGAGCACCTTGATGGCAAGGCGCCGGCCGACCCTCATCTGCCCGACGTCGTATGCCGCGTCGGTGCCGAGGCGCATGCTGGCTGCCCAGTACCGGACGGCATCGGAGGAGTGCTCACGGACCACGTCTTCGGGTGTGACGACGTTGCCCTTGGACTTGGACATCTTCTTGCGCTCGGGGTCCAGAATCCAGCCGCTGATCGCGGCGTTGGTCCAGGGCACGCAGCCGTGCTCGTAGTAGGAGCGGACGATCGTCGCGAACAGCCAGGTCCGGATGATGTCGTGGGCCTGCGGCCGGACGTCCATGGGGAAGACCAGGTCGAAGTCGGACGGCTCGCCGGCCTCACGGCCACGCCAGTTCCCCGCGATCTGCGGCGTGAGCGACGACGTGGCCCAGGTGTCAAGGACGTCGGGGTCGCCGATGAAGCCGCCCGGCTTGCCGCGCTGGTCCTCGGCGTACCCGGCAGGGGCCTGAGCAGCAGGGTCGACGGGCAGGATGGCTTCGTCGGGGGAGATGACGGCCTCGTAGCGCGGCTCACCGTCGGCATCGAGGGGGTACCAGACCGGAATCGGCACCCCGAAGAACCGTTGCCGGCTGACCAGCCAGTCGCCGTTGAGCCCGGTCACCCAGTTGGCGTAGCGCGAGCGCATGAAGGGCGGGTGGAACTGAACGGACTGGCCCTACCCGACGAGCTTGTCGTTCAGGGCTGGGTCGCGACCACCGTTGCGGATGTACCACTGGCGGCTGGTGACGATTTCCAGCGGCTTCTCGCCGCGCTCGTAGAAGTTGGCCTTGCGCTGGGTGGGCGTGGGCTCTCCGTCGAGGTCACCGGACTCGCGCAACGCCGCCACGATGGCCTCCCGGGCACCGAACGGGGTCTTGCCCGCCACCTGCTCGGCGAACAGGTGGGCCCCGGGTCCAGCGGCGATCCACTCGGGCGTCTCGGCCTGGATCCGGCCGGTCCGGGTGACGATCGAGCGGGTCGGGAGCTGCAGCTCGCGCCACCAGAGCACGTCGGTCAGGTCGCCGAACGTGCAACACATCGCGATGCCGGCGCCCTTGTCCATCTCGGCGGCCCGGTGGGCGACGACGGGGATCTCGACTCCGAACAGCGGTGAGGTCACGGTGCTGCCGAAGAGGCCGGCATACCGCTCGTCGTCGGGGTGGGCGATGAGTGCGACCACCGCCGGAACCAGCTCGGGGCGTGTCGTCTCGACGTGGACGGGCTCGCCGTCGGGGCGGTGGAAGGCGACCCTGTGGTAGGCGCCGGGGTAGTCCCGCGCCTCGAGCTCGGCCTGGGCGACCGCCGTCTGGAAGGTGACGTCCCACAGGCCTGGAGCCTCCGCCTGGTAGGCCTCGCCACGCGCCAGGTTACGAAGAAAGGCCTGCTGGGCGGTGGCGCGGGAAAGCTCGTCGATCGTCCGGTACGAGATCTCCCAGTCGAGGCTGAAACCCATTCTGCGGAAGAGGGACTCGAAGGCCCTCTCGTCCTCGACGGTCAGCTCGTCGCACAGTTCGATGAAGTTCCTCCGGCTGATCGGCTGCTCGTCGGCCGACTTGGTGCCCTTGGCGTCCCCATGGTGCGGCGGCTGGAAGCCCGCGGCATACGGGAGGGAGGCGTCGCCCCGCACGCCGTAGTAGTTCTGGACACGCTTCTCGGTCGGCAGCCCGTTGTCGTCCCAGCCGATCGGATAGAAGACGTGGAAGCCGCGCATCCGCTTGTAGCGGGCCATGCAGTCGGTGTGCGTGTAGGAGAACACGTGCCCCATGTGCAGGCTGCCGCTGGCCGTCGGCGGGGGAGTGTCGATCGAGAACACGCTCTGACGACCTTGGCTGCGAGCTGCGTCACGGTCGAAGGCGTAGGTGCGCTCCTTGCTCCATACCGACGTCCACTTGTCCTCGAGGCCGTCCAGCGACGGCCGGTCGGGAATGGACTCGGCGGAGGAGGAAGGGGTTTGAGACATGGGTGCGATTCTGCCAGCCCGGATGCCGTGCGCTCACCAGGGTTTGCTCCGGCTGCTCGCCGGCGCGGGACGGTCCGCGGACACCGACGTTGCTCACTGCGGCAGGCGGGAAGGTCGCCGCGCGCCAGGCAGCGCCCTTCCTGACGGGAGTCGACCCTCGGACTCGGGCCGACGGGCCGCGGTTAGGGTGACGCGCATGACCGATCCTCGAGGGGTGCGTGCGACGCGGCCACGGGCCGTCCTCGAGGCCGCCCGAACGGCCGTTGCGCAAGCACAAGATGTCGTGCTCGCGCGGGTGGGGGCGGTCCGCGATCGACCCAAGGGCCCGGTCGACCCGACGGGGTGGGCGACCGGGGAGCTGCGTGCCTGGCTCGAGGCGGGCCACCGGCGGCTGGTCCCGCCGCTGCGTCTCGGACGGGACGTCGTGACCATGATCAACCGGCTCAGCGGCACGATGCCAGTGGAGGGGGCTCTGCTCGCTCGGGCCATCACCGACCTGGCCCCGCCGGTCGGCATCCCGGCCGATCCCGCGCTCGTGGACGTGATCACCCGCTACCTTCCCGGCAGCATCGATGCGTATGCCGCTCAGTCCCGGGCGCACCAGGCACGTTCGGCCGGTGAGCAGCTGATCGGGCAGGTGCGCCTGCTCCGTGCCGCAGCCGAGGGGATCGCCCGGGCCGACGCCGAGCACAACGAGCGCGAGCTACGCATCCAGGCTGACTTCCTCCGCGAGCGGTTCGCCCACCTGTCGCCCAATCAACTCGATCTGCCGCGGACCGGCCCGGTCGTGGTGCCGATTCCTGCCCTTCCGGCCAGCACTCCCAGCAGCGCCAAGGTCGCAACGCCGACAGGGCGGGTCTTCCTGCGGGCGGCCCACTCTCCGGTGGTGTTGTTCAGCTCAGCGGCGCCGGCCACCTGGGATCTCACCGTGCGTCTGGCCGTGCCCAAGGGTGTGCCGGTCCGGTTGGGCTGCATCATCGACACGTCGGCCGGCGGCACGACATTTGCCCACAAGACCGCACGGAGGGTGTTGGGCGGCCGACGGGCCACCGGCTTCACGACGCCCCAGACCGACGTCGTCCTGCCCGTCACCCAGGCCGGACTGCGGCGAGTCATCATCTATGCCCGCAGCGCTGAGCGCGGCCACCCGGTCGACGCTGTCTTGTTCCTTCGCGACAGGAGCGGCAGCCAGGCCGAGCTGGAAACCCTGCTGACCCAGCACCGGGGCGCCGCGACCACAGTGATCGCCTCGGCATACGAGACGACCGACGGGCTGCTCATGCGCAACGAGTCACTCGTCTTTCCCGACCTGCGCTCGGCGGCCCGCGGGTTCGGGTTCGACGACGTGGCATGGCTCGACGCGCAGACCCCGATCGTCTGAGACCGTCATCGGCGTGGCGTGGCACGATCACCAAGGTGACCAGCACACCGGCCGAGGCCCCCCATGTCGCCGACACGCACGACCTGATCCGCGTCCGGGGTGCGCGGGTCAACAACCTCAAGGACATCGACGTCCAGATCCCGAAGCGCCGGCTCACGGTGTTCACCGGCATTTCTGGGTCGGGCAAGAGCTCGCTCGTCTTCGGCACCATCGCCGCCGAGTCGCAGCGGATGATCAACGAGACCTACAGCGCGTTCCTGCAGGGCTTCATGCCGACTCTGGCGCGGCCGGACGTCGACGTCCTGGACGGGCTCACGACGGCGATCATCGTCGACCAGGAGCGGATGGGGGCCAACCCTCGATCCACTGTGGGAACGGCGACGGATGCCAACGCGATGCTGCGGATCCTGTTCTCCCGCTTGGGAGTTCCGCACATCGGGCCGCCCACGGCATACTCCTTCAATGTCCCCAAGCGGACCGCCAGCGGCGTCATGAGCACCGAGAAGAGCGGCGGGCGGGTCGAGAAGAACGTCGTCCGTGACGCGGTCTACCAGGGCGGGATGTGCCCGAGGTGCGAGGGCATGGGAACGGTCAGTGACTTCGACCTGACAGCCCTGTTCGACGAGACCAGGTCACTGGCCGGGGGCGCGCTGACGATCCCCGGCTACAGCATGGAGGGCTGGTACGGCCGGATCTTCAGCGGCTCCGGGTTCTTCGACATGGACAAGCCGATTGCCAAGTACACCAAGCGGGAGTTGAACGACCTGCTCTACAAGGAGCCGACCAAGATCAAGGTCGAGGGCATCAACCTCACCTACGAGGGGTTGATCCCCAAGATCCAGAAGTCGATGCTGTCCAAGGACCCCGAGGCGATGCAGCCGCACATCCGGGCCTTCGTCGAGCGCGCAATCACGTTCACGACCTGTCCGGAGTGTGAGGGCACCCGGCTCGGCGCCGAGGCGCGCGCCTCGAAGATCAACGGCAAGAACATCGCCGATCTCTGCGCGCTGCAGATCAGCGACCTCGCCGGGTGGGTGCGCGCCCTCCACGAGCCGTCGGTCGCCCCTCTGCTGACCGCGTTGGGGGAGAGCCTTCAGTCCTTCGTCGACATCGGGTTGGGGTACCTCTCCCTGGACCGTCCGGCGGGGACGATCTCGGGCGGTGAAGCCCAGCGCACCAAGATGATCCGCCATCTGGGGTCGTCTCTCACCGACGTCACGTATGTCTTCGACGAGCCCACCATCGGACTGCACCCCCATGACATCGAGCGGATGAACCAACTGCTCCTCCAGCTGCGGGACAAGGGGAACACCGTCCTGGTCGTGGAGCACAAGCCCGAGACGATCGCCATCGCCGACCACGTCATCGACCTCGGCCCCGGCGCCGGAACCGGCGGTGGCACGGTCTGCTTCGAGGGCACCGTGGAGGGGCTGCGGGGAAGCGACACGGTGACCGGACGGCACCTGGATGACCGCGCCCGGCTGAAGGACGCGACGCGCCCGTCGACGGGGGCGATGGAGATCCGAGGCGCTTCCACGCACAACCTGCGCGATGTCGATGTCGACATCCCGCTCGGTGTGCTGTGCGTGATCACCGGGGTCGCCGGTTCGGGCAAGAGCTCGCTGATCCACGGCTCCGTCGAGGGTCGCGACGGCGTCGTCGTCGTCGACCAGGGGTCGATCCGAGGCTCGCGGCGGAGCAACCCGGCGACCTACACGGGGCTGCTCGACCCGATTCGCAAGGCGTTCGCCAAGGCCAACGGGGTCAAGCCTGCGCTGTTCAGCTCCAACTCCGAGGGAGCCTGTCGCACCTGCACCGGGAACGGAGTGATCTACACCGACCTGGGCGTCATGGCGACGGTCGAGTCCACCTGCGAGGAGTGCGAAGGCAAGCGGTTCCAGGCATCGGTGCTGGAGTACCGCTTCGGCGGCAAGGACATCAGCGAGGTGCTGGCCATGTCGGTCACCGAGGCCGAGCAGTTCTTCGCCAGCGCCGACGCGGGGACGCCGGCAGCGCACGCGATCCTCGATCGGTTGGTCGATGTCGGTCTTGGTTATGTCAGCCTGGGGCAACCGCTCACGACGCTGTCCGGTGGCGAGCGGCAACGGCTGAAGCTGGCCACCCGGATGGCCGACCAGGGCGGCGTCTACGTCCTGGACGAACCGACAACCGGTCTGCACCTCGCCGACGTCGAGAACCTGCTGGCGCTCCTGGACCGACTCGTCGATGACGGCAAGTCGGTGATCGTCATCGAGCACCACCAAGCGGTCATGGCACACGCCGACTGGATCATCGACCTCGGCCCCGGCGCCGGGCATGACGGCGGCAAGGTCGTCTTCGAGGGCCCCCCCGCGGCCCTCGTGGCCGATCGTTCCACCCTCACCGGTCAGTACCTCGCTGCCTACGTCGGCGCCTGACTTCCCGCCATGAAGG
>JBDTBX010000203.1:0-8743 GCA_039923915.1 Nostocoides sp.
AGGCGAGCGTCTGGACCGGAGTCGCGAACGAATCCAGCTGACGGACCGTGGTAAGACCGACGCGGCGGACTAGACGAACCGTTGGCCCGGCGGCCACGGCGAGCAGGGCCCCGTCGGCCCGGATGGCCGCCCGATCGCCGTTGAGCGGGATCGGGTTCACGCTACCGGCGCCGACGCGCCAGAGGACGGCGGGGGCGTTGACCGTGAGGTACTGACCCGAGGTCGAGAAGTCCACAGTCGTGGCGAACGGAGTCCTGGTCCCCTTGCCCGACCACACTCGTGCGCCCGTCGCGACGTCGAAGACATCGGTCTCACCGCTGTCCAGCAGGGCCGCGAGCCGATCGGCTCCCCCGTCGAAACGCAACGCCTCCACCTGCGATGACGTGACGATGGTCCGGCCGGAGGGCTTCATGGTCGCGCCATCAAGGAAGGTGATGTGTCCGGGTCCCACCTGTCCACTGGGGTTGGCGCGATCGCCTCCGCCCAGTGCGAGCAACGGGCCGCTCGCCGAGAGGGCGGCTGCCGAGACGTACATCGAGGGGTCCCTCACGGCCCTGGCAACGCCCGTGGCCAGGTTGATCGCCTCCGCCGCCGGCGAGCGGTCGATGGAGATGACGGTGGGCCCCGGGCCGCCGACGGTCACGGTGTCCAGTCGTTGTCCGGTGCCGACGAACACATGGAGGGCCTGAGGGGCTCGGGCGAGGGCGGCGAGCAGGGCGGAGTGGGCGGCTACGCCTGGGTCAAGTGCGGCCGACTGGGCGGCGAGCAGGAGGGACAGGTCGAGTCTCTGGACCGTCAACGCCTGCGCGCCCAGACCCCGGGCCAGCGACTGGGTCGCCGCGGTATCCGCTGTTCGTTGGGCGCGCAGGGCCGTCCCGGCCGCGACGGTAGCCACCAAGAACGCGACGGCGGCAAATCCGATGAGCAGGCGCAGACGACGGTTCGACACGTGCTGTTGGCGGAGGCGTTGCATCAGGTCGAGGCGTTCGTGGGAGTCGGCCGTTTCGCTGGCACGGATAAAGTCAGCCTCCTCGGCGGATACCAGCTCGGGGCGATCGCGGCTGAGCTCGAGGGCCGCCGCCAGTCTGGGACCGCGCAGCAGGTCGGCGGCGAGCCGCCCGCCGTCGGCCCAGGATCGGGCGGACTGCCCGACCCGTGCCCTCTGGCTGCGGGTGTCCGAGTCGGCGTCCAACCAGGCGGCCAGCCGCGGCCAGTGGGCGAAGAGGGCCTCGTGGGCCACGCTGGCGTGGTCCTCGTCGACCGTCACGAGACGGTCGGCGATGAGCCGGTCGAACGCGATCCGCGTCGGCCCGACCGGGCCGATGGCCGCGACGTCGACAAAGCCGCGGACCACCGCTCCCCCTTCTCCTGGGGAGGCCATCCGCAGGAGCAGCTCTCGCGTCGCCTCGCGCTCGCCGCCATCAAAGGTCGAGTAGGTCCGCTCCGCGAGCCGCGCCACCGCGTTCCGTATGCCGCCGAGCTGGCCGTAGGCGCCCAGGGTGAGCACCCCGCTCGGGCAGAGGTCCCACAGCTCACGCATCGTCGTCGAGAGCAGCGGCAGTGCACCCAGCTCTCCGGACACGTCCTCGACGATCGCCGTCACCAGCCCCTCTTCGCAGTCCATGCCCGCCCGCCGGATCGGGATCTGGATCGCCCGAAACAGCTGTGCGTCGGTCAACGCCCCGACGAGCAACTGCGGCGCAGCGACCAGTTCGTCGAGTCGCCTTTCGTTCGCCACCGCCGGGTACTGGTCGGAGCGCGCGACGAGCACGACCCGGCCGCCGTCGTGCTTGACCCGGAGCAGCCCGGTGATGAAGTCGGCCCGCGCCGGCGGATCAAGGCCGAGCAGTTCCTCCACCTGGTCGACGACGAGCAGATCGGGGCGAGGACCCCGGCCGGAGAACGCCGGACCGACCAGGGTGGGTGTGACCAGATCGATCCGCCAGTGATCGCTTCCGGGGACGGCGCCCGACAACAAGGCCGGGATGATCCCGGCCCGCACCAGGGATGACTTGCCGACACCCGAGGCACCGACCACGAGGAGCGATCCGGCGATGGCGAGGCGCGCGACCCCGACGGCGACCAGCTCCTCGCGGCCCGCGAAGAAGGCCGCCGCGAGCGCGTCGAACGGGGCGAGGCCGGGATACGGGCAGGCGGGCGGGCCGGTGGCCAGGGCTCGCGCGACCGTCGCGGCGGACTCCACTGCCGACAGCTCCAAGAGGCTCGAGACGAGCTCGGCTTCACCCCGACGAGCGCCGGACCAGTCTGCCGACGCCGCGCTGATATAATCCGACGCCGCCCGACGCAGCGTCGTACCGGCGAAGGCCTCGATCTGCGCATGGACCTGTGCCGGTATGCCGGCCGAGTCCTTGGCGACGTTGGCCGCCACATCGAGCGCCTTGGCGGCCCCAACATAGGACGTGGCCACCTTGGCGATCTGGTCGGGCTCGAGCCGGGTCAGCCGGATGCTCCGCTCGCCGGTCGGATCGATCCGGGCCAGGAGCGCACCGAGCTCGGGTGACACATAACCGTCGCGGATGGTGAGCACGACGAGCAGCGGCTGCTCGCCCGCCGCGTCGACCCAGTGGAGGAGGTCGCTGAACTCCGCGGTCGTGGCAGCGTTGACGTCGTCTGCCAGCACCATCGTCGCAACGTCCGTGCCGGGTTTGTCCGCGCGGTTGGGCCCATCACCATGGTGCCACTCCACGAGACGACCTCCGGCGGCGTGCACCTCGGCGGCGAACGCGTGGAGAAGTCGGCTTCGGCCGATCCCCTGTGGGCCGGTCAGGACGATGGAACCACCATGTCCGGCGCAGCACAGCGACCAGGCAGCCCGCATGACCCTGAGCTGGTCCTCGCGACCTTCCAGGCCCGGATGGGGAAGGTCCAGAACCGCAGCCGACTGCGCAGAGGTGTCCAGGGCCGGATCGTTGGCCAGGATCGCCTGCTGCAGCGCCCGCAGTTCCGTGCCGGGCTCGATCCCGAGCTCGGTGACCAGGGTCCGACGGGCCCGACGCACGGTGTCCAGGGCGTCCGCCTGGCGACGCGATCGATACTGAGCCAGAGCCAGCGCCGACCAAAGCCGTTCGTCGAACGGGCTCTCCTCGACCAGACCTGCCAGATGGGGCAGGAGGTCGGTATGCCGGCCCAGCTGCAGCTCCGCGTCCACGAGCTCTGCGACCGCGTCACCCCGCAGGCGCTCGAGTCGCTCGGCTGCTGCGTTCAACGCCGGGAAGGCGCGCAGGTCGCCGAGGGCGGGACCGCGCCAAGACGCGAGAGCGGTCTGGAGCTGCACCGCCGCACCCGCGACATCGCCGGACGCGCGACGGAGCCGTGCACCGGCGACAGCCCCCTCCAGGGCCAGCCCGTCCACTTCGCCGGGCCGCAGGTGCAGCCGGTACCCCAACGTGGTGCGAGTCAAAAGGGTCGGCGTGGCTCCGGCGGCTCGATCGGGTTCCAGCAGGCCCCGCAGCCTCGCGACATAGGCATGCAGGGTCCGCTCGGCCGTGGGGGGCGGAGCCTCGGCCCACACGCCGTCGATCAACCGGCTGGTCGGCACCTCCTGACCGGCATGGATGACCAGCATCGCGAGGACGGCGCGCTGGCGTGGACCGCCAAGGGCCATCGGTCCATCGGGACCGGTCACCTCCAGCGGTCCGAGCACCGAGAAGCGCATACCTCTCATGGAATCACCTCTGAAGCGTGGCGTCTTGAGGATGACCAGGGGTCCGGGTCGACACGGGGTCCGGGGACGTCGGCTCCCAGAACCCCGGCGCGGCTACCGGGGCCCGGAACCGGCAAAGACCACCCCGGGCATCACAGTGGGCTGTGCACTGCCCCTCAGCGGTGGAACAAACGACTGTGACAACGCGTGGGTCCACACCGTCGGTCGCTCCCTGGCTCCATGGGATGCCATGCTGGTGCCAAAGATCGTGTCTCCCACGATGGCGTGTGCGTAGGCGTTGTCCGTCCAGCTCAGGTCGAGGGGCAACAGTGAACGCGCCGGTCCGAACCCGGGCCAGAAGACGATCTGACGCAGCGGGATCGCACCCGGCATGAAACGGGTGCCGGCAAACCCGACCACCTCCCCGGATGCGCCGACCCCGATCGCTCGCGAGAAGGTGTCGTCGGCGAACACCCCAAGGTCACGCAGCCGTCCGCCGTCCCACACTGCCGCGTCGGTACCGGTGGCGGTGAACACCTGACCGACCGTGCGGCCCGCGTCATTGCGGTCGAACAGGTCTCCGCCCATCCCCGGGTCCGGCAGGACCCGGGGCGTCCCACCCGAACCCCACACGACAGGCACGGTGGGTGCGGGGCCGTTCGAGAAGCTACCGCCGACTACTTCGCCCCGGGAGTCGACACCTTGGGCATACGAGCCATCCAACCCGGCCGTGGGCGCCAGGGTGATCGGGGCCGACCACCAGTGCGGCCAGACCGCCCCGAAGTCGTTGCCCTTCTCATCCAGCGCCTCCCCGACGATCTCGCCGCTGGCGTTGATGGCGCGGGCGTAGGCGTTGGTCCCGCCGGCGAAGTCGCCCAGTTGGTGAATCGTCGCACCGTCGAAGAACCAGCCGCCCATGCCCGCGCCCGTGTTGATGCCGATGGACACCTGGCCCTTGGCGTTGACGCCGGTGGCTGACAGGCCCGAGTTGGGCTCAGTGATGCCGAAGTCGCCAAGGTCCCGCACCGACCACACGCTGCCAGCACCCCTCCAGATGGCGACGTGCTGGTGCAGGGCGTCGTCGGTGACCAGGCCGACGGCCCACCGTCCAGCGGCCGAAATGATGTCGCCGCCGGTGTAGCCCGGCGGGAGGGGTAGCGCCGTGATGGTCGCGGCGGGGGGCACCGTTGCCTCGGCATACGCCGTGGGGACCAGGGCACTGGCTCCGACCAGCGCCACCACCATCCCCAGCCTGGACATTCCGCGTCTGAACATGCTTCCTCCTTGGGTCGTGGACTTGCCACTCACCACGGTCGCAACACGCCGTTGCGAACCTGTTGCAACGTGCTCCGGCGTAGCGCAGGGGGCCACGAGGGGCGGTTCAAGCGGCTCTTCCGCGGCTCGGGCAGCCCAACTCGATCACCACGGTGCCGCGCCCTTTGAGAACTCCACAACAGCGGGCCCGGTTGCGTTCCCGGCCTCCGACATGGTCACCGCCGATGTCCTGATCACCGTGTGGCGGGCGAAGCTCGGCTGCGGCTTCTGGCGCCCCCTCACCGCGATGGGTTTGCAACCGTATTGCAACGTCGACGTCGGACGCTTGCATGGCGACAAACCCGCCGATCACCAAGTGAGCCAACCATGAAGCGCCTAACGCCCACCCTCATCACACCATCGCGAGGATGGCGGCGGCCGCCCGAGCAAACTCGGTCATCCCGGGGGGTGATCGCGCGCGACGAGACGCGCACAAGAGAGCCACTGCGAATCGTCGACCCACGAGTTGTCAGCGTCCCACCCACCCAATCCAGGAGGCACATCATGCAACTCAGATCCAGAGGGCTCAGCCTCGTGGCCGCGCTCACCCTTTGCGGGGCAATCGCGTCCAGCCCTGGAGCCGCCCAAGCGGGCCCGGCCCGCCCCAACGGTTGCATCAGGTTGATCGCACCAGTCTCCGGGGCCACCGATACCCCGTTCGGGGTTACCGCAGGTCCCGGCGGCACCTGGTACGGCTCAGGGCAGTTCCTGGTCCAGGTGCGCCCGAACGGACGGTCACGGTCGTTCACCGTGCAACACCCCGAGGTCGCCGATGTCGGCTTCATGACGACCGACGGCATCGCGACATGGTTCGTCGACCAAGCCGGCGGCTACGTCGGGCGCATTGACGGCGCCGGAGACCTGACCGAGTGGACCGTGCCGCCCTCCGATACCGGTGTGAGCCCCAACGGGCTGATCGTCGCCGGACGGATCGTCTGGTTCACCGACTCCACCGGCAACCGCATCGGTCGGCTCGACCCCTCCACGGGGACCTTCACCATGTACGCCGTCCCTACCGCTGGTGGCTTCCCTCTTGGCATCACGATCGGACCCGACGGCAACATCTGGTTCCTGGAACGCACCGCGGGCAAGGTGGCCCGGATGACACCGGCCGGCGCGTTCACCGAGTGGGGCCTGGTCCCCGGTGCTCGGCCCAATCGGATCGTGGTCGGGCCGGACGGGGCGCTGTGGTTCACCGAGCTGGGCGGCAACCGGATGGGCCGGATCACAACCTCGGGCCACCTGACCGAGTTCCCGGTCCTCCACGCGCCAGCCGATGCCGGGGGGCCAGTCGGCCTCACCGTGGGCCCCGACGGCGCACTGTACGCCGCCTTGTTCACGATCGATGGTCCCGACTATGTCGCCCGCTTCGACTTGGCCGGCGACGTGACTCACGCCTGGCGGGTGCCCGGCGCGCTCATCCTGGCCACCAGTCAGGGTGCGGTCTGGGCCACCGACCCCTTCGCCGACACCATCACCCGTCTCCGGCCCCAGTGCCGGGCTCCTGAGGGCACCCACCCCGGTCTCCGGGGCGAAGTCGGTGGGGCTGCCGGTCATCCCTTCGCCGCGGCAGGTGGAGGATTGATGGGGTGCGCGGTGCGAACCGGTCTGCGGGCTCACAGGATCCTCGGGACCTCATGAACCGGCAAGGACGCGAGGCGCCCCGGTCAGTGCCACACGGTTCGGATGGCCGCTGTTCGAACGTCACTACTTCCCTTGGCGACGTACAGGATCGTCCAAAGGCTCGTGTCGGATTGCTTTGGGTTCCCCACCGCATCGCCCACGTAGGTCTTGGGCGAGGGCACACCATCGAAACAGCCGTAGTTCACGCGCATGCCGGCGACCGTCCCCCCTGTCCCACCGGCATACCCGCAGTGCAGGATGCGGCTTGGACTGGAGGGTGACTCCACGTCCAGGGCCCAGGGAGTCGGGCCTATGGAGCCGAGCGAAAACGAGGCGACGACCGGGTTGGTAATCAGCCACGCCTGCGGTTCCCACGGGTTCGAGAGGCAGACGGCCGTCGAGGCGCCCAGCCAGCAGGGGTCGTACACGCCACCGTCTTTTGCGACACAGCGCAGTGCGCTGGGGTCCGAGCTCTCTTGTCCCTGGATGCAGTTTCCGTCACTTGATCCCTTTGCCACGTATGGGCTGAGCAACGTCCCGGCGTTGTCAAAGGGACGGACAAAGCGCACATCCGTGAGGGAGGGCGCGGACGTGGTTGTTGCAGGCTGCGGCACCACTGCGTCGACCACTCGGCCTGCGAGCCCGGAAACGATCGCGGCGATGAACACCCCACCCAAGCCCAGTAGCCAGCCAAGGATCTTCCCCCGGCCAGGGCGGGCATGCATACCCGTCTCTGCCATGCTGTCCACTATCCTCCGAGCCCCCCTCCGATGTCGCACTTCAACCATGTCTCCGGGACAGGCGCTTGCGAGCGAGTCTCACAAAGGTGGACAGCTCACTTCCGGCGCACGTCGCGAGTCCGGACCATTTGCGTGGTCAGCGGCCGTCATCGTGGGGTATTGAGGCCTATCCGCCAGTCTGGGTCCCACCCGGTGTCGTCGAGAGCGACGAGCGCCGAGCTGTCAATCGTTTCCGGCATACCCATGGGCTCTCCGGGACGCCACCACCGTCAAGAAGTGACCGGTGCCACCACCGGGTGGTCGGCGGCCTGCCGCTCGGGGTCGCTGGCCAACAGCTCCTCGATCCGGGTGAGCAGGTCCGCCTTGGCAGCCTCGTCGTCCACGTCGCCCAGCAGGACGGACAGCGCCTGCAGGGCCAGCACGTTGACTCCGAAGTCGTGCTCGGCCTTGACCCGGTCCCGCTCGGCGGTCCGGTTCTGGCTGAGCAGGATCAGTGGCGCGGCATACGCAGCCTGGGTTGAGAACACAAGGTTCAGCAGGATGAACGGGTACGGGTCGAAATCGCCGCCGCGGAGGTAGTGCGCCGCGACGTAGCCGTTGTAGGCCACCCAGATCAGGATGAGGACCGTCTGGGTCAGGATGAACGCCCAGGAGCCGAAGACGGCCGTGACCTTGTCGGCAACCCGCGCCGGCCACGGCCGGTCGTCCTGACCCACCCGGTTGGCCGGCGCACGCCACGCCGGTCGTCTTGGAGCCCCCTTCGAAGGGCGTGCACTCGTCGACGTCACGAGGCCCGCCGCGGCGCCCGGTCGGGGTCGCGAAGACGCGCCCGCAGGTGGGCCAGGATGCCGACGAGCAACCGCGAGACCTGCATCTGGCTGATCCCCATGCCTAGACCGATCTCCGCGCGCACGTGCAGCTGGACCTCACCGGTGATCGTCGGCCGTGCGTATGCCGTCCACGGTGTCTCCACTGCCAGTTCAGCGGGATGATCACCCGATCACTCCTTCGGTGTGGGATGGCTCGTTCGGTCGAGACCAGTGCGAGTCGGGGATATTCTTGTACACCCCCGTCCGCGCAGTCACACGTATGCCGGATCAGCCGGCCGCGGCCATGTCGACGAGGCGCCCGAACACCGCCGGAAGCCGCGCGGCGGCCGGCACGATCCGTCGACGGGCCTGCGGATGGCCGCTCACGGCGAGTAGCCCCGCGGTCAGCGCGGTCGAACGCCATACGGCGGCCCGCCACGACCGTTCGTATGCCGTGAGGTTCCCGCCCACCACCGCCGCCACGGCGGCACGCGCTTGACGCAGCCCGACCGAGAGCCCCTCGCCGGTGAGCGCGTCAACGTAGCCGGCGGCGTCGCCTGCCAGAAGGACCTGACCGGCGACCCGTCGGGTCG
>JBDTBX010000204.1:0-3428 GCA_039923915.1 Nostocoides sp.
GACAGCGACGCGCTCAAGGCGCTCCGTGCCCAGCACGCGGTCGACCACGGGCAGGTGGCGCGTTAGGCGGTCACCAGCGCGAGAGCCGAGCAGGTACGATGGTCGCCGCTGCACGGCATACGGGCCACGTTCGTATGCCGTTAGTGGCTCACGGTGGGCGTAGCTCAGCAGGTAGAGCATCGCGTTGTGGTCGCGAGGGTCGCGGGTTCAAGCCCCGTCGCTCACCCCATGCACTGGCCCCGGCCCCCTCGGGGGGCCGGGGCTCGTCCGTTGTGTCGACGCCGTATGCCGGACTGCTGGGTCCGCTGTCAGCCGACCTTCTCGCGCGCAGACACGAACGCCGCCGCGCAGGCGCGGACGTCCTCCTCGGAGTGGGCCGCGGAGAGCTGGACCCGGATCCGGGCCTTGCCGCGGGGGACGACGGGGAAGCTGAAGGCGATGACGTAGACACCCTCCCCCAGCATGGCGTCGGCCATCTGGCCGGCCCTCCGGGCGCCGTCCTCGCCGGGGAACATGACGGCGGTGATCGGGTGGGTGCCGGGGAGCAGGTCGAAGCCGGCCTCGGTCATCAGCTCGCGGAACAGGCTGGTGTTGCGCTGGAGCGTCGCGCGACCCTCGTCGGAGGCCGCGGCGATCTCGAGCGCCTTGAGGCTGCCCGCTGCGACCATCGGGGCGACGGCGTTGGAGAACAGGTAGGGCCGCGAGCGCTGGCGGAGCAGGTCGACGACCTCCTGGGGTCCGGCGACGTAGCCGCCGCTGGCGCCGCCGAGGGCCTTGCCGAGGGTCCCTGTGACGAGGTCGACCCGGTCGAGGACGCCGAACAGTTCGGGGGTCCCTCGCCCGCTGGCACCGACGAAGCCGATGGCGTGCGAGTCGTCGACGAGGACCATCGCGCCGAACTCGTCGGCGAGGTCGCAGATCCGGTCCAGGGGCGCGTAGGAGCCGTCCATCGAGAAGACCCCGTCGGTGACGATAACGGTGCGCCGCGCACCCGCAGCCTTGGTGGCCTCGAGCTGGGTGCGCAGGTCGGCCAGGTCGGCGTTCTTGTACCGGTACCGCCCGGCCTTGGCCAACCGGATGCCGTCGATCAGGCTGGCGTGGTTGAGCTCGTCGGAGATGATGGCGTCGCCCTCACCGAAGAGGACCTCGAAGACGCCGCCGTTGGCGTCGAAGCAGGACGAGTAGAGGATCGCCGCCTCGCAGCCGACGAATGCTGCGATGCGCGCCTCCAGCTCGGCGTGCAGCGTCTGGGTGCCGCAGATGAAGCGGACGCTCGCCATCCCAAAACCCCACTCCTGCAACGCCTTCGACGCCACTGAGACCACGTCCGGGTGGTCTGCGAGCCCGAGGTAGTTGTTGGCGCAGAAGTTGATCGCCGCGGTCTGGGTCGTCGTGATGTGCGCGTTCTGCGGCGAGGTCAGCTGCCGCTCAGCCTTCCACAGACCGGACTCCCGGATCTCCTGCAGGGCTGCGGTGATCTCGTCGCGGGCGGCATACATGGTGGTGCTCCTTCAGGAGTCGGACGGGAGTTTGGACCACAGGGCTGCGTCGATCCGCCGGCCCTGCTTGAAGTGGACGGAGCGCATGACGCCCTCCCGGGTGAAGCCGGCCTTGGTCGCGACCCGCTCGGACGCGGCGTTCTGGGCGTCGATGACGAGCCAGACGCGCAGGGCGCCGACGGTCGTGAAGGCCCACGCGACGGCCGCATCCAGCATCTGCGCGGCATACCCCATCCCGCGCGCGGCGGGTGCGACCATGTAGCCGAGCTCGACCTCGAGCCCGACCCAGTCGATGTGCGGGGCGAGGACCGCACCGAGGAAGGTGTCGTCCGGCCCGTAGGCCGCGAAGCCCTCCCGACTGCCCGCAACCCGCCCCGTCTCGTAGCGGTCGACCCAGGCCTCGGCAAAGCCGACCGGGGGCGGATCGGGGACGTAGGTGAAGCGGAGGACGTCAGGGTCGGTCGTCAGCGCCTCGAGGTCGGCGACGTGCGCTGGCCCCAGCGGGACGAGCCGCACGGACCCCATCAGAGACTCCAGTCGAGGACGACCTTGCCGCACTCGCCGGACCGGGCAGCCGCGAACGCGTCCTGCCACTGCTCGGCCGGGAACCGGTGGGTGATGACCGATCGCACGGCGTCCATGAGGACCGGCGAGGTGGCGAGCATGGCGGACATCTTGTACCAGGTGTCGTACATCTCCCGGCCGTAGATCCCCTTGATCGTCAGCATGTGCGTGATGATCTTGCCCCAGTCGACGGGGTAGGGGTCCTTGGGCAGGCCGAGCATGGCGATCCGACCGCCGTGGTTCATGTTGACGATCATGTCGGTGACGGCTGCGGGGTTGCCGGACATCTCCAGGCCGATGTCGAAGCCCTCGCGCATCCCGAGTTGGCGTTGGGCGTCGGCGATCTCGCCGGTGGACACGTTGATCGTCAGATCGGCGCCGGCCGCCTTGGCAAGCCCGAGCCGGTAGTCCGAGACGTCGGTGACGACGACGAAGCGGGCGCCGATGTGCCGGGCGATCGCTGCGGACATGACGCCGATCGGCCCGGCGCCGGTGATGAGGACGTCCTCGCCGACGAGCGGGAACATCAGCGTCGTGTGGGTCGCGTTGCCGAGCGGGTCGAAGACCGCGCCGACGTCGGGATCCAGGTCGTCGGGCTGGACCCAGACGTTCGAGGCCGGGATGACGACGTAGTCAGCGAAGGCCCCATCCCGGTTGACACCGATCCCTTGCGTGCGAATACACATCTGCCGCAACCCTGCTCGGCAGTTGCGGCACTCGCCACAGACGATGTGCCCCTCCCCCGAGGCGCGCTGCCCGACCGTGACCGACGTGACGTCCTCGCCGATCTCGACGACCTCACCGAAGAACTCGTGGCCTACGACGAGCGGTGGCTTGAGGGTCGAGGCGGCCCAGTCGTCCCAGCTCTCGATGTGCAGGTCGGTCCCGCAAAGCCCTGCCCTCAGAACCTTGATCTTGACATCGGTCGGGCCCGGTGTCGGCTCCGGAACCTCGGTGAAGGTCAGCCCCGGGCCGGCTGTGTCCTGGACGAGCGCACGCACGGTCGTGAGTCCTCCTGGCAGGTGGGCGGGCGGCATACGACGTCGTCTGCCGTTCGCTCGCCAGTGTGGCACCCCCGACTCCCCCGGTGGGGCCCATGGGTCACCATGGCGGGGTGAACTTCTCGGTCGGCCGCCGCTCGCCCGTTCGCGCCGTGCTCGTCGTGCTGCCGCTCGTCATCCGGCTGCTGCTCGTCATCGGGCTGCCGCTCGGCCTGGCGGCCTCGGCGTCCGCGCACGCCCAGCTGGTGTCGATCTCGCCGGCCGAGGGCTCGACGGTGACGACGCCCCCGTCGGAGGTGATCGTGACGTTCAACGACACGCTGGCACCCGGGCTGTCGGTCGTTGCGGTGAAGAGCGCGAGTGG
>JBDTBX010000205.1:0-2511 GCA_039923915.1 Nostocoides sp.
CTGGTTCCGGGGATCGACCCGGATGCACACCCACGTGACCTCTCCGAGGGGCAACGCCTGGCGCTCGTGCTCGCGGTGGTACTGACGGCACGGCCGATGGTCATCTGCCTCGACGAACCGACCAGGGGGCTCGACTACCCGGGCAAGAGGGCGCTCGCGAGGATCCTCACCTCGCTGAAGAGCGACGGGTGCGCGGTGCTCGTCGCGACCCACGACGTGGAGTTCGTGGCACAGGTGGCCGACCGGGTCGTCGTACTCGCCGAGGGCGAGGTGGTCTCCGAGGGTCCGACCGCCAAGGTCGTCGCCGAGTCGCCGGCGTTCGCCCCGCAGGTGCACAAGATCCTCGGCGACGGATGGCTGACCGTCGAGCAGGTCGTCGGAGCAGCCGGATGAGCGCGACCACCTCCAGGGTCGTGCCGGCAGAAGGGCCGGCCAAAGCCGCGGTTCCTCTGCGGCTCCGGTCCGCGGCTGTGCTCGTGGTGGCCTCGCTCGCGGGGCTCTTGATGTTCCTGTGGCCACTGCTCGTGCGAGTCCGCCCCGGCGGGCAGACCTTCGAACCCCCGTTCGTGTTCGTACTGCTGCTCCCCGTCGTGATCGTGGTCTGTCTTGCGGAGTTCACCGAGGGCGGGATGGACTCCAAGGTGCTCGCCATGCTCGGCGTGCTTACCGCCATCAACGCCGTGATGCGTGGGCTCAGCGCCGGCATGGCCGGCATCGAGCTGGTGTTCTTCCTGCTGATCCTCGGCGGCCGGGTCTTCGGCGCCGGCTTCGGGTTCGTCCTCGGCTGCACGTCCCTGTTCGCCTCGGCGCTCCTCACCGCCGGGGTCGGCCCGTGGCTGCCGTTCCAGATGCTCGCCTCGGCCTGGGTCGGGATGGGTGCCGGACTGCTGCCCCGCCGGATCAGAGGGGTAGCCGAGATCGCGATCCTGGTCCTCTACGGGATCTTCGCCGCCTACGCCTTCGGGCTGGTGATGAACCTGTCGAGCTGGCCGTTCGCTCTTGGGATCGAGATCCCGGGCCACACCGGCGGCGTGTCCTTCGTCCCGGGTGCGCCCCTGTTGGAGAACCTGCACCGCTTCGGCGTCTACACGCTGCTGACCTCGACCGGGAGCTGGGACACCGGCCGCGCGATCACGAACACCATCGCCCTCGTCGTACTCGGGCCGGCGGTGCTGACCACCCTGCGTCGCGCCGTACGGCGAGCCACCGTCATCCGGGCCTGAGTCAGGGACGGACGAGCAGGATCCGGTCGTCGCTCTGTGCAGGGTCGCCACGGCCGTCGCGGTTGGAGGTGGTCACCCACAGGTTCCCGTCCGGGGCGGCGACGACGGTCCGGAACCGGCCGTACTTCCCGACGAGGAAACCGGTCGCTGCACTCGCCGTGCGCCCCCTGACGTCGACCCGCCACAGCCGCTCGCCCTTGAGCGCGCCCAGCCACAGGCGCCCGTCGAGGAACGCCAGGCCCGAGGGGGAGGCGTCGTCGGTCGACCAGGTGACCTGTGGATTCGTCAGCCCGGCACGGTCGCCCTTGCCCTCGACCGTCGGCCACCCGTAGTTGTGACCCTTCTCGATCAGGTTCAGCTCGTCGAAGCGGTCCTGCCCGAACTCCGAGGCCCACAGGTTGCCACTGTCGTCGAAGGCCAGGCCCTGCACGTTGCGGTGCCCCCAGGTCCAGATCGGCGAGCTCGCGACGGGGTTGCCGGGCGCAGGCCTGCCGTCCGCCGTGATCCGCAGGATCTTGCCGCCGAGCGAGCCTCTGTCCTGCGCGAGCTCGGGCCGCCCCGACTCGCCGGTGGACACGTAGAGCATCTGGTCCGGCCCGAAGATCATCCGGCCACCGTCGTGGTTGGTTCCGAGCGGGATGCCGGTCAGGATCGGCTTCAGCTCGCCGAGCTTCCCGTCCACGAAGGTGGTGCGGAGCACGCGGTTGTCCTCGGCGGTGCTGGCGTAGAAGAACACCAAGTGGTCCTGGGCGTACGACGGGGACACGGCCACGCCGAGCAGTCCCGCCTCGTTGTCGGCCTGTGCCTGCTCGACCTTCCCCACCTCACGGACCGACCGACCGGCGATCTGCAGCACCTTGCCGCTGTCTCGCTCGGTCACGAGTGCGGAACGGTCCGGGAGGAAGGCGATGCCCCACGGCACCTCGAGGCCGCTGGCGATGGTGCCGACGACCTGCGGTCCCACGGAGTGCGTCGGCGTGGACGACGAGGGGGCCGGTGAGGTCGAGGGGGCCGTCGACGGGCTGGACCCGTGCCCCTCCGTCTTCTCCAGGGAACCGGGGGCGGGCTTGCCGCAGGCGCTCAGCGCGAGCATCGGAACGACGATCAGCGTGGCCAGCCGCAACATGCGGGCGAGCCTAGCCAGTGCCCAAGTCAGGTGGCCCCGGGAGGCCTTGCTGGCGAGTTCTTGGCCGAACCTCAGTCAGGGACGACGTCGAGCAGGTCGAGCAGGGCCTGGTGGACCTCGTCGGGTTTCTCCATCGGGAGGAAGTGGGTCGCCCGGAGCTCT
>JBDTBX010000206.1:0-2610 GCA_039923915.1 Nostocoides sp.
TCGATGAGGGCCTGCGCTACGGCCCGCTCAAGGCCGGCTACCACGGCGGGGCCAGCGCAGCCGAGGTGGTCGTCCCGGTCCTGGTGCTGCTGCCCGATGAAGCGACGAACCCGCTCGACCTTCCGGCGCTGCCCCCGCAGACGCCGACCTGGTGGTCGATGGCGGACTCCTCGGCACCCGCCGCGGCTGCGACGCTCAGCGACCTCAGCGGCATACGGACCCTGGCCGGGAAGGGTCGCGCCGCAGTGGATCCCGGCCCTACCCTCTTCGACGACCCGCAGACGCCAGAGACCGACGCCGTGGCCACGGACTCGCTCGGCGCGACGGTCGTGGCGAGCGACATCTACGCGGCCCAGCGAAAGGTCCTCTCACGGCTATCCATCGGTGACGAGCAGGTCCAGTCCCTGGTGGACGCGCTGTCGAACGCCGCTGGCCAGCGGCTGCCGCGCCCGGTGGTCGCAGCGACGCTGGGGGTGCCGACCTTCCGGGTCGACGGGGCGCTGAGTCAGGTGCGTCAACTGCTCAACATCGAGGGCTACAACGTCGTGGGGGTCGACCCGGACGGGCAGACCGTCGTGCTGGACATGCGGCTGCTGCGTGACCAGTTCGAGGTGCGTTGATGGCCGAGGAGGTCTCGACCCGGCGGCGTGCCGAGGTCATCGGCGCCCTGCGCCGCGGCACGGTCCCCGAGGCCGGGCTCGACCTGCTCGCAGTCGGACTCGACCGCTTCAGCCAGGCCCTGGAGACGGAGCTGGATACGGTCGCTGGCGGCGGGGCGGTCTTCAAGGCGGTGCGCGGTGAGTATGGGGCCGGCAAGACGTTCTTCACCCGGCACCTGGCCGAGAGCGCGCTGCGTCGTGGGTTCGCCGCGGCGGAGGTGCAGATCTCCGAGACCCAAACGCCCTTGCACCGGCTCGAGACGGTCTATCGACGGATCACCGAGTCACTGCGGACCGTGTCGATCCCGGCCAGCGCGTTCCGCCCGATCCTCGACTCCTGGCTGTTCACCCTCGAGTCCGATGCGGTGGCCGCGGACCCCTCGCTCGAGTACGCCGATGAGGCCTCGCTGACCAAGGCCGTCGACGCACTCCTTGAGCGACGCCTCGCCGCGGTCAGCTCCCGGACGCCGATCTTCGCGCAGGCCTTGCGGGGGTACCGCAACGCCGTCATCACCGGAGACGGCGCGACGGCTGATGGGTTGGCGGCCTGGATGGGTGGCCAACCGCAGGTCGCCGCCACGGCCAAGCGCGCCGCCGGGATCCGCGGGGAACTCGACCACTTCGGGGCCATGGGCTTCCTGCAGGGACTGCTGGCGGTGCTGCGGGATGCCGGGCACCCGGGGATCGTGCTCGTGCTCGATGAGGTCGAGACGCTGCAGCGGGTGCGAGGCGACGTGCGGGACAAGGCCTTCAACGCGCTGCGGCAACTCATCGACGAGGTCGACAGCGGACGCTTCCCCGGGCTCTACCTCCTGGTGACCGGCACGCCGGCGTTCTTTGACGGGCCCTCCGGGGTGCCGAGACTTCCACCACTGGCCCAGCGCCTCGCGACCGACTTCGGGACCGACGCCCGCTTCGACAACCCGCGCGCCGTGCAGATCCGGCTCCCCGGGTTCGACCACTCCTCGCTGGTGGCCCTGGGCCTGAAGGTCCGGGACCTGTACGCCGGCGGGTCCAGCTCGCCCGACCGGATCCTCGCGCGGGTCGACGATGCCTACGTCGCTGACCTAGCCACCGCCGTGACGGGGCGCCTCGGCGGCCGAGTGGGCGTCGCCCCGCGAGTCTTCCTCAAGAAGCTGGTGGCGGACGTGCTCGACCGCGTCGACCAGTTCGAGGACTTCGACCCGCGGACCCATTACGCGCTGACGGTCGACGACGCCGAGCTGACAGCGGAGGAGGGCGTGGCCCGCAGCGGCGCTGCCGGTCTCAATGACATCGACCTGGACGTCACCGATGATGGCGACTGACTCAGAGGTCTACGGAGTGGAGCCCTTCAGCCGACTCCATCCCGTGGTGCAGCACCACATCGTTAATTCCCTGGGCTGGCAAGGGCTGCGCCCGCTCCAAGCTGAGTCGATCGGCCCGGTGCTGGGTGGGAGTGACGCGCTGCTGCTCGCCCCCACTGCGGGCGGCAAGACCGAGGCAGCGATGTTTCCACTGCTCACCCGGATGGAAGCCGAACAATGGGAGGGCTTGTCGGTTCTTTACATCTGCCCCCTCAAGGCCCTGCTCAACAACCTCGAACCTCGACTGTCCACGTATGCCGCCTGGCTGGGCCGCGAAGCATCAGTGCGGCACGGCGACACGGCTGCTGGGGTGCGGAAGCGGCAGTCGTTGTCGAAGCCCTCCGTGCTGCTGACCACGCCCGAGTCGCTCGAAGCCATGCTCGTCTCTACCCTGCTGGACGCCCCCCGCATGTTTGGCGACCTGAGAGCCGTAGTGGTTGACGAAGTGCATGCGTTTGCCGGCGACGATCGCGGCTGGCACCTGCTCGCGGTCCTGGAGCGGTTGAGTGCGGTCGCTGGTCGAGACCTGCAGCGAATCGGGCTCTCGGCGACGGTGGGCAATCCCGAGGCGCTGCTCAAGTGGCTGCAGGGGGCCGCACGCACGC
>JBDTBX010000207.1:0-7415 GCA_039923915.1 Nostocoides sp.
CTCGGCGCGGATCTGGGCCGTTGTGAGGCCCTCGTAGCCGCCGTAGTCCCACTCGAGCAGGTCCGGGTCCACCTCGGCGGGCAGCCCCGCAAGCTCGGCCGTCCGGCGGGCCCGCTGGAGGGGCGACGCGAGGACCATCGTGAAATGGAAGCGCGTGAGCAGTGCCCCGGCCGCCCGGGCCAGAACCTCGCCGTTGGCCGTGAGCGGGATGTCGGTCAGGCCGGTGTGCTGACCCGATTTGGACCACGCCGTCTCGCCGTGGCGGAGCAGGACCAAGTGCCCGCTGGGGACTGCGGGTGCACTCATGGGCCAACCCTAGGGTCTGCGAGACTGGCCGTATGCCGTCCTACGTCGCCTTCCTGCGCGCCGTTAACGTCGGCGGCCGGTTCGTCAAGATGGCCGAGCTGCGGTCCGCCTTGTCGGACAACGGTTTCGACGCCGTCGAGACCCACATCCAGAGCGGCAATGTCCGCGTGACGTCCCCGATGCGGTCGTCGGTCAAGGTCGCGGCCGAGGTGCACCGGGTGCTCACCGACCGGATCGGCTTCGACGTCCCCGCGA
Organism: Nostocoides sp.; assembly: GCA_039923915.1. GTDB lineage: Bacteria > Actinomycetota > Actinomycetes > Actinomycetales > Dermatophilaceae > Nostocoides. Next base: position 562 of record JBDTBX010000207.1, read on the forward strand.
TCGTCCGGACGCCCGCCCAGCTCAGGGCGCTGATGGCCACGATCGACGGCCTGCCATCACTTCACGGTGCGGAGGCGCGTCGATACGTCGCGTTCGCCAGTGACACGGTGCCCGCCGAAGCCACGCGCACCCTGGATGCGTGGAACGAAACGGGGGAGCGGGCCAAGGTGTTCGGCGCCGACGTGGTCGCCGACCTGATCGTCGAGTTCAACAAGATCACGTTGACCAACACCCGGATCGAGCGGATCACGGGACTCACCACGACGTGGCGTGACGTCAAGGTCGTTCGCGCCGTCACCGAGAAATGGGGTCGGTAGATGGCCGACGACGAGCAGACCGGCGGGACCGGGGCGGGGTACCGCAGCGTCTCGATGACCCGGACCGGCAAGGGCACGTATGCCGTGGCCAACGCGCGCGGCGGCACGATCACCATCGGGGGTGGCGAGTCCGACGACTTCACCCCTGTCGAGCTGCTGCTCACAGCCATCGCCGGCTGCAGCGCCGTCGACATCGACTTCATCACGGGCAAGCGGGCCGAACCCACGGCCTTCGACGTCGTCGCGCAGGGGGAGAAGGTCAAGGACGCGCAGGGCAACCACCTCGCCGACATCTCGGTGACCTTCACCGTGCGATTCCCGGAGGGCGACGACGGTGACCGGGCGAGGGACATGCTCCCCAAGGCCATCGTCATGTCCCATGACCGGCTTTGCACGGTGTCGCGAACGGTGCTGCTGGGCACGCCCATCGACATGGTCGCCGGCTGACCGGCACACGACACCATGGCCCGCTACCTCGAGATCCACCCCCAGAACCCGCAGCGGCGGGCCCTCGTCCAGGCCGTGCAGGTGCTTCGCGAGGGTGGCCTGATCGCCTACCCGACCGACTCCGGCTACGCCCTCGGCGCGATGCTCGGCAACCAGGGCGCCAAGGACCGCATTCGAGAGATCCGTCGCCTTGATGAGAAGCACCACTACACGTTGGTGTGCAAGGACTTTGCCCAGCTCGGGCAGTTCGTCCAGATCAACAACGCAGGGTTCCGGGCGGTCAAGGCGTCCACACCCGGCCCGTACACCTTCATCCTGCCCGCGACCGGCGAGGTGCCAAAGCGCCTGCTGCACCCCAAGAAGAAGACTGTGGGCGTGCGGATCCCGGACCACCGGGTCGTGCAGGCCCTGCTGGAGGAACTGGGGGAGCCGCTGCTGTCGAGCACCCTCATCCTCCCGGACCAGACCGAGCCGCTCACCGACGGTTGGACGGTCAAGGAGGGACTGGACCACCAGGTCGACATCGTCCTCGACTCCGGCGATGCCGGGCTGGAGCCCACGACGGTCGTCGACCTCTCCGGGGATGCGCCCGAGGTGGTCCGGGTCGGCGCCGGCGACCCGAGTCGGTTCGAGTAGCAGCGGCCTACGCCATCAGCTGCCTACCTGGTCAGGGCGTCGCGGCGCGCAGCTCGACGAGAACCCGTCGGTCGATGCCGTCGGGGGACAGGCGCGTCTCGAGGTTGACCTCGCCGGCCCACTGCGCGAGGTCGGCGGCGGTGTCTCCACCCGTGACTCCGAGCGCATCAAGGCGCCGCCGGACCTCCGCGCCGACATCTCCCTCGAGCGGCTGAACACCCTCCGCGCGGCCGAAGTAGAGCGTGTGCATCTCGTGGATGCGGGCCAGTTCCGTTGGTGCACTGGGGTGCTCGTCAACACGCAAGTCGGCGAGCACCCCACTCGAGTCGTAGCCCGCACCCGGCTCGACGGCATACATGGCAGCGCTCTGTCGCCCCCGGGCGTCGCCGCCCGCCGCGTCTCCAGCGAGGAGGGCGACGAGGAGTCGGGAGGTGAAGTCCTGTCCCTCGGACCCGAGCCAGGCGGCCTCCATATCCCTCACGACCTCCGGGCCGACGAGGATGTTGCCCTGGATCGCGTATGCCGTGTCGGTGCCGGATGCGCACACTCCGCCGGCCCACGCCATGCAGCCGGTTCCGGTGAAGGTCGCCGCGTCGTGCGTGCCGACGACACCGACCTGACGCTCTTCGCGCAGGTCGTCGGCCGCGGTCCTGGCCGCGAGTGCGGTTGGTGCATCCTGACCGGCGGCGAGTGACTCGAGCAGCTCGGGGATGTAGGCGACGCGCGCGAAGGACTGGGTGGCAACGGCGCCGACGCCCAGCCGCGCGCCGGGGACGACCGAGCCCACGGCGAGGAACTTGCTGGCCACGGCGATGCCGTAGGCGGAGCCGGAGCGGGCCACGATCGAGAACGTCATGGTCCGCACACTATGCGGCCAGTGGGCCTATTCGGCGTAGGCCTCGGTTTCGGTGGCCTTGGCCGAGAGCCACACCCGAGAGCCGGGCCCGAGGTCGAGCTCGGCCAGCGCAGCGGCAGTGAGGTCAACGAGGGCATCGGGGGGGCCGGCCACCTGGACCCGGACCCGGTCGGCGACGAACTCCAGGTCGACGATCTCCCCGGACCAGACGTTGCGTGGGCTGCCCGGACCCGGATGGTCCGGGTGAACCGTGATCGCCGACGGGCGCAGGACGACGAGCGCGCGGTGGCCGTGGGCAGTCGCCTCGCCGGCGTCCGGACCTGACGTCGTGACGAGTCGACCACCGCCGTCGAGGACCACCGTGCCCGTCGATGCATCGAAGGCGCCGGCATACAGGTTGAGGCCCACGAGCCGGGCGACGTAGTCCGTGCGCGGCCGCCGCGCGACCTCGCTCGCAGTGCCCTGCTGGACGACGCGACCGTGCTCGACGACGACGATCCGGTCGGCGAGGATCATCGCCTCGAGCGGGTCGTGCGTAACGAGGACGACGGGGCCCTCGAAGCTCCGCAGGTGGCGGCGCAACTCGGCGCGGACCTCGACTCGGGTGCGTGAGTCGAGCGCGGACATCGGCTCGTCCATGAGCAGGGCACGGGGCTCGGCGGCCAGGGCGCGCGCGAGGGCGACCCGCTGGGCCTCTCCGCCGGAGAGGGCACGCGGTCGGCGATCGGCCAGGTGGGTGAGCCCGAGTCGGCCGAGCCAGTCGAGGGCGGACGCCGTGGCCGCGTGCCGGTCGGTCCCGCTGGAGCGCGCAGCGAAGGCGACGTTGTCGGTGACGCTCAGGTGCGGGAACAGACGCTGGTCCTGGAAGACGAGGGCGACCGGTCGGTTCTGGGGTGCGACGAAGTGTCCGCTCGCCGCGTCGTCGAGGGTCAGCCCATCGAGGGTGATCCGGCCCTCCGCGAGCGGGGCGAGCCCGGCGATGGCGCGCAGCAGGGTCGACTTGCCCGAGCCGTTGGGCCCGAGGACGGCGAGCACCTCACCAGGGCGCGCCGCGATGTCGACGTCCACGTCGAAGTCGCCGCGCGTCACCCGCCCGGCGAGGCGCAGCCCGTGGACATCTGAGGCCACCGGCCCGGCATCCGCCGTCGCGGATGTCACGGGGCGACCTGAGAGCCGAGCCAGCGGTCACGGAGCCCGGCGAGCACGGCGACCGACACGACCAGCAGGACCAGTGACAAGGCGATCGCCGCCTCGGGATCGGTCTCCATGGCCAGGTAGACGGCGAGCGGCATGGTCTGGGTGCGCCCGGGGAAGTTGCCGGCGAAGGTGATCGTCGCGCCGAACTCGCCAAGGGCCCGGGCCCAACACAGGACGGCACCGGCGCCCAGCGCCGGGGCGACCAGCGGGAGGGTGACCCGTCGGAAGACGGTCAGCCGCGAGGCGCCGAGGGTGCATGCAGCCTCCTCCAGGCCGCGGTCGGCCGAGCGGAAGGCGCTCTCCAGGGTGACCACGAGGAAGGGCATCGCCACGAAGGTCTCAGCCACGACGACGCCCGCGGTCGTGAAGGGCAGGGTGAGTCCGAACCAGGCGTCCAGGTATCGGCCGACCAGACCGGTGCGACCCAGGACAAGGAGGAGCGCCACACCGCCGACGACCGGCGGCAGGACAAGGGGGAGGGTCACCAAGGCGCGAAGCAGCGAGCCAGCCCGACCGGAGGAGCGGGCCAGGGCCCAGGCGAGCGGCACACCGACGACCACGGCAACGGCTGTCGCCGCGGTGGCGCTGAACAGCGACAGCAGGAGCGCCTGGCGAACTGTGTCGTCGGCGAGGATCCGGGGGAGTCCGCGCCACGGTGCCCGGACGAGCAGTCCGAGCAGCGGCAGGAGGAGGAAGGTCGCGCCGATCGCTGCGGGGACGGCGAGCGGCCACGGCACGCGGCCCCGATCGGCGAGGGCGCGCACCAGCTGAGCCGATCGCTGGTCAGGGATTGGCAAAACCGTCCGCGGTGAGGACGGCCGCACCGTCGGCCGACAGGACGTATGCCGTGAACGCTGCGGCAGCCGCAGCATTCGGCGCGCCGGTAAGGGTGACGATCGGATAGGTCGTCGAGGCGTTGACCTCGGCCGGGATCACGATCCCCTTGACCTTGTCGCCTGCCGACTTCACGTCGGTCAGGTAGACGACGCCGGCATCGACCTCTCCGAGGCTCACCTTGGTGAGGACGGACTTCACGTCGACCTCTTCCGAGACCGGTTCGACGGTGATCTTGGCGTTCGCGAACACCGTGGCGGCACCCGCTCCACAGGGGACCTGCGGCTGACAGATCGCCACCTTCACCCGGGCCCTGGCGAGGTCGTTGACCGAAGCGATCTTGGCCGGATTCGCGGCCGGCACGGCGATCTCCATGACGTTCCTGACGAACGCCGTGGGGCCGGTTGCCAGTTTGGCGGCAGTGACCTGGCCCATGTTCTTCTGGCTGGCGGACGCAAAGACATCAGCGGGGGCGCCGCTGACGATGCTCGTCGCGAGTCCCGAGCTCGGTCCGAAGTTGAAGACCACCTTGGTGCCGGGGTGGGCGGCCTCGAACTGGACGCCCAGCGTGTTGAACCCCTCCTGGAGCGAAGCGGCGGCGAACACGGTGATCGTCCCCGTCAGGGCTGCTGTGCTGGACGCGCGCGAGGTGGACCCCGTGTCCGAAGTGGAGCCGGTGGACCCCGATCCGCTGTCCGAGCCACAGGCCGCGGTCGTCAGAGCGGCGGCCAGGAGGGCGGCGGCAAGGAGGTGACGGCGCGGGGCACGCTTCACGAGTGGCTCTCCGAGCGGCTCTGGTCGGGAACTTCGACGACGACGTTGGTGGACTTCACGGCCGCGATGGCCAGCACGCCCGGCTCGAGGCCGAGGTCATCGGCCGCCTCGCGGCTCATGAGCGAGACGATCCGGTGCGGGCCGGCCTGGATCTCGACCTGTGCCATGACGGTGTCGCGGACGACGCGGGTGACGAGCCCGGTGAATCGGTTACGGGCCGATTCGGACACGACGGGCCGCGGCTCTGGGGCCGGGGACTCAGCGGCCAGTTGCTGGGCGAACTTGGCCAGTTCGGCGCCGTCGATGGACACACGGCCGTTGCGCTCGCTCCGTTCGGCGGCTGGCAGCCTCCCGGCGTCGATCCAGCGGCGGATCGTGTCGTCGCTGACACCGAGCAAGTCGGCAGCTTGTTTCACGGCATACGTCGGCACACTCTCCATTTAACCGCATCTACGGCTTCACAGACCCAAATGCACCGAGACTGCGAGTTCGTACACACTAACTACCGGGTCTGACACCCCTTCGCGCCCGACTCGAACCAACGCGGAAGGAGGGTCCGACAACGCACGCCCGACGGCAGGTTCGGTTGCTACCACTTTACATAATGTCGATTATCGGCGTTCGCCAAGGGGGACTCACGAGTGTCCACCACAACGTTCCGCACGCTCGCGAGTTCTGCCGTTGCCCGGAGTCAGAACCGGTGGACTCGCTCTCATGGATGAGCGATGGCGTCACGACGACCACACCACGGAGGCACCGTGACCGCCCTACTTGACATAACGGGTGTCTATGCTGCCGACGGCGGGGTCCGGAGATCGAGGAAGCCGAACGCGTGCTAGTCCGCGCGACCAGCCTACCCGTGGTCCTCGGCCGACTGGCCGACGGCAGATGCGGCACGGGGCTCAACTTCCCGCTGCTGGCCGCCGCGATCGGCGGGCACGGCTGCTTTCCCCCCTCGCTCGGATGGCCTGCTGCCTCGGCGGGGCGGACATCGAAGCGCACCCGTGGCACAGGGTCCTGTCGGTCTGTCGGGACGTGATCCACGGGCAGACCCGGGCAGGACATGTCCAGGTCTGGGCTGGCACCTGGCCCGGCTGACCGAACGGCCCCTTACGACGCGGCCCTGGTCGCGCCCTCGGAGTCCGGCTGGAGATCGTGGTCGGGACCCGAAACGTGTCGACCCTGCTCCCTGCCGAGGGCGAGGCTGGTGAGGAAGCCGAGGACGAGGAAGACGACCGCGCTGAGGGCAGTCCACCGGACCGCGTCGGTGAAGGCGACCCGGGCCGCCTGGGCGATGGCCGCTGTCGCCGGACTGCGCTCCAGTCCCGTGATCGCCGCGCCGGCGCTGTCGACGACCGCGCTGACCAGCTTGTCGCGCTGCGCGGTTGGGATGCCCGCCATCGCCTCGATCCGGTGACTGAGGAGCGTCCCGAGCGAGGTGAACAGGACGGTCCCGAGTACGGCGATGCCGAGCGCCGACCCGACCTGTCGGGACGTGCTCTGGGTCCCGGACCCCTGACCGCTCTGGGCGGGAGGCACGTCGACGAGGACCACGCCGGTCAGCTGGGCGGTCGCCAGGCCCACCCCCATGCCGTAGACCAACAGGCAGGGCACCGTCGGCCACCAGCTCTGGCCGTCCCGGACGACCAGCCCGATGCTCGCGATACCGACGATCTCCAGCGCGATACCCAGACGCACGACGAACGCGGCTCCACGCCGGCCCGCGAGCTGGCCGCCGAACCCGCTCGCGACGAAGCTGCCCACAGCAAGGGGCAGCAGGGCCAGTCCGGTCT
>JBDTBX010000208.1:0-8736 GCA_039923915.1 Nostocoides sp.
GTATCGTCACCGTCACCGCCGTCGCCGCGGTGGGAGCCTTGGCACTGGCCGGCTGCAGCTCGGGCGGCGGCGGCGGCTCCTCCTCGAGTACCACCAACAAGGCACTCACCGTGTTCATCAGCGGTGGGGCCAATATCCAGGACTTGTGGGTGAAGTCGCTGATCCCGGCCTTCGAAAAGTCCAACCCGGGCTACACGATCAAAGTCACCCTGGACCTCCACGGCGAGCATGACACCCAGACCATCGCCAAGCTCACCAGTGCGACCCAGCAGAAGAAGGACCCGGGCTTCGACCTCGTCGACGCCGGCTTCGTCACCCAGGCCGCCAAGGCAGGACTGCTGACTCCGGTGTCCACAACGAACATCCCGAACTTCAAGGACGTGCCGGCGACGACCCTGGCCGCCGGCGGCAACGGCGGCATCCCCTATCGCGGCTCCTCGGTGCTGCTCGGCTACAACTCCGTGAAGGTGCCGACGCCCCCCACCACCACCGACGAGCTGCTCGCCTGGATCAAGTCCCATCCCGGTAGGTTCACGTACAACACTCCGAGCACCGGTGGCTCCGGCCAGTCGTTCGTCACGACGGTTCTGGACAAGTACGTTCCGGCGGCCGACCGCGAGAAGATGGTCACTGGATACGCGAAAGACCTCGAAGGCGACTGGGACCAAGGCTTCAAGGAACTGGCGAGCCTCAACCCGTACATCTACCAGAAGGGCCTGTACCCCAACGGCAACGTTGCCACGATCGACCTGCTCGGAGCCGGCCAGATCGACATGACACCGATCTGGTCGGACATGTTGTTGTCCGGGCTCAAGAGCGGACAGTTGCCCGCGACGACCAAGTACACGCAGATATCCGACCCCTCCCTCACCGGTGGAGCCGCCTACTTGGGCATCCCGAAGACCTCGCCCCGTCAGGAGGGCGCGCTCAAACTCGCCAACTGGCTGCTCACGCCGACCGCGCAGGAGCTGATGGTCACCACGGTCGCCGGGTATCCCGTAGTCAACCTGGACCTGCTGCCGGCGACGGTTCAGGCGACGTTCAAGGGCACCGATTCCGGCAACCTCCGACTCACCTACTTCGCGTCGATGACGCAGGACCTGAACAACCTCTGGGCACAGAAGGTCCCCGGTAACTGATGACCGCCGTTTCCCCTCGGAGACGGTTTGGCAGGAAGACGTCAGGGCTCTCGCCCCTGGGCTTCTCGATGGCCCTCCCGCCGATCCTGCTGATCCTGCTCTTCGTCGGGTTTCCGATCGCGCTGGCGTTGGCGTTCACCCTCGGCTTCACCGGGGGGCTGAACTCGGTCGTCTCAACGATCGGGCTGAACGTCCACCAGGCCGAACACTGGTGGGGGACCCTGGCGGCATACCGGGAGGTGTTCACCTCTTCGAGGTTCCGCGCGGATCTGCTGATGACCGTTTCGGTGACCGTCATCAGTTCTGTCATCGTGCTGTTCATGGCGCTGGGCGTCGCCCTTTACCTGCGGATGAAGGGCGGGTGGGTTGCCACCTTCCTTTCAGGACTCGCCGTCGTCCCGCTGTTCATCCCGGTCGTGATCGGTTCGTGGGCGATCGTGACGTTCTATGCGGCCGACGGATTCCTCCGCACCCTGTTCGCTGCAGTCGGCATGGAGGGCCCGACCTTCGGCTACACGGTCGTCGCGGTCGTCATCGGTTCGGTCTGGACCTCGCTCCCGTTCGCGGTGCTGCTCATCACCTCGGGCATGCAGTCGATCCCCGACGCGATGATCGAGGCGGCACGCGACGCCGGCGCGAGCAACCTTCGGATCGCGTGGTCCGTCATGTTGCCGATGGCGTTCGTGCCGATCGTGATCGCGACGACCTTCACCGGCATCGGCGTCATCGGCTCGTTCACCGTGCCCTACTTCAACGGGGCAAACACGCCGAACATGCTCGGTGTCGAGCTCACCAAGTACTTCGTCTCCTACAACCAGCCGCAGCAATCCGTGGTGATGGCGTTCGCGATCTTCATCGCGGCCTCCGGCATCGCCTGGTTCTACGTGTGGGCGAACTTCCGCAGCGCAAAGACCGAAGGCCGAGTCTGATGCCCGGCGACGGGGGTACTGCCCCCCTGATGGCCACTGAAGAGCGCCCTCGCCCCGACCGGGCCAAGGCGCGAACGGGCAGGGAGATCGCACCCGGCCGTTCGGGAGGGATCCCGAGCAAGATCCTGATCGCGGTCTTCGTGGTCTTCATGATCGTCTTCATCCTCGGCCCGCTGCTTTGGCTGGGCGTTCACGCGTTCACCGGGACCTGGACCTACCCGAACCTGACGCCCAAGTCCTGGACTCTCCACTGGTGGTCCGCAGTGTTCAGCGATCCCGCCCTGGGCGTCGCCGTGCGCAACTCGCTCGTCTTCTCCCCCATCGTCGTGATCTTCTCGGCCGTGATCTGCCTGCCGGCGGCCTACGCGTTTGCCAGGTATGACTTCTTCGGCAGGAAGACGTTCCTGGTGGGGCTGTTCGCCGTGAACGCCTTCCCCAAGATGGGCCTCTTCGCGACCTTGGCAACCCTGTTCTACGCACTCAACCTCATGAACACGATCGTTGGAATCCTGATCGTGCAGGTGCTTGGCACCATCATCTTCATGACCTGGATACCGTCCGCAGCGTTTGCGGCCGTGCCGCGCAGCCTCGAGGAAGCGGCGAGGGATGCTGGCGCCTCCAAGTTCCGCGTCTTCTTCAGTGTCACGCTGCCGATGGCAATGCCGGGGATCCTGGTTGCGGCTGTGATGTCGTTTCTCGCCGCGTTCGATGAGGCGCAGGGGACCTACCTCGTCGGAGCCCCGACGTACTACACGATGCCGACCGAGATGTACACGCTCGTGTTGAACTATCCGACCCAGGTCGCGGCCGTCTTCTCGATCCTGATGTCCATCCCTTCGGTGGTCCTGCTGATGGTCGCCCGCAAACGCATCATGGGTGGCCAGCTCGCTGAGGGCTTCCAGATCAGATAAGGAGGTGTGCGATGAGCACACTCGGAGGAACGGCGCAGCGAACAACGGCGACGCCCGATCGCCCTGCCTCGGGGCTCGAGATCACCGGGCTGAACAAGACCCTCGGTGGGCGCACGATCATCAACGATCTTTCTCTTTCCGTCAACGACGGCGAGCTCGTTTCCCTGCTCGGCCCATCGGGCTGCGGCAAGACAACGACTTTGCGGATGATCGCGGGATTCCTCGCCCCGGACAGCGGATCGATCCTGGTCACCGGCAGAGACGTCACCAAACTCGGCGCAGAGAAGCGCCCGAGCGCAATGGTGTTTCAGAACTATGCGCTTTGGCCGCACATGACGGTATACAAGAATGTCGCGTTCCCGCTCAAACTGCGGAAGGTGCCCAAAGGCGAGATCGAGGGCCGGGTGGTCGCTGTGCTCGAGCTGGTGAACCTGCTTCACCACCGGAACTCGCGCCCCAGCCAGATCTCCGGTGGAGAGCAGCAGCGCGTCGCGCTCGCCCGTGCGCTGGTGCAGGAGCCGGACCTTCTCCTGCTGGATGAACCGCTGAGCAACCTGGACGCCAAGTTGCGCGTGAAGGTGCGGGAAGACATCCGCGAGATCCAGCGCAGGCTCGGTATCACGACCGTGATCGTCACCCATGACCAGGACGAGGCCTTGTCCATGTCCGACCGGATCGCGGTCATGAACGACGGCAAGATCGAGCAGTACAGCACCCCGGCGGAACTCTACGAGCGCCCGAAGACGGCCTTCGTTGCGACCTTCATCGGCACCCTGAACCGGGTTGACGGAAGTTACCGGGATGGCCGGATCGTGCCAGGCACAGACGTCGTCGGCATCCGGCCCGAGGACGTGCTCTTCAGCGTGGAGCAGATTCCCGGCAGCGTCCCGGCGACCGTCGAGAGGGTCATTCCGCGGGGCCACTTCCACGAAGTATTCCTCCAGCGGCCGGACGCGCTCCTTCGCGCCTACCTTTCCGGCGACGTCCCCGCGCTCGGATCCGCCGGATTCGCAAGCATCACGAAGGTGATGACCTTTCGCGACGGCCTGCTCATCGACGATGGCGCGGGAACCGTGGAGCCAGTGGAATGACGGCCCAGCCCCGGGGGACGCGTGTCACGGGAGTGTCCGCGCATCGCGGAGACTCGAGCGTGTTCCGGGAGAACACGCTGCCGGCAGTTCGTTCGGCGGTCGATGCCGGCGCTCAATTCGTCGAGATCGACGTACGGCTCACCCGCGACGGGGACGTCGTCGTGCTGCACGACCCGAGCCTCGAACGACTCTGGGGGATGCGGGCCGAGATCGCTGACACGAGCTACAGCACCCTGACGCTGCTCGGTGATCGCGACCATCGGCCCCCCTTGCTCGCCGAGGTTCTCGAACTGATCGAGGGCTCCTCATCGACCCTTCTCATCGATATGGACTGGCCGGGTCCGGCGGAGTCCGCCGTCCGCGTCGCAGCACGTAGCGGCGCCAGCGTCGCCTGGTGTGGCGACCTCGGGGCCATGCGAGCGATCCGCGCTCTGGATCCGAGTGCGAGCATCTGGATGCCGTGGGCTCGGGCTGACTCGCCGACGGCGGAGGACATCCGCGAGCTCGCGCCGGACTACATCAATTCCGAGTTCCTGACGATGACGGCGGCGATGGCCGAGGACATCCACGCGCTCGGTTGCAAGATCGCGGTCTGGACCGTTGATCACGAGTTCGCTATGCGCCGGGCCTGCGAACTCGGAGTGGATACCGTGACAACCAACCAGCTGAAACGTCTGCAGGAGGTCGTCAGCGAGGGGAAGACGAGTGGCGTTACGCCGCCACCACTCGTACCGGGCGAGGTGAATCTGGATGCCGTGCTTGCCGTCGCCCGGGAACTCGGCCAGTGGGCGATCGACTATGCGGGTTCCAGCGACCCCGGCCGGATCTCGACCAAGGCCAATGCGGCCGACATCGTCACGGAGGTCGACATCGCCGTCGAACGACACATTCGCGAGGTGGTCGGCCAGAGGTTCAGCGGTTACGGTTTCGTCGGGGAGGAGATGGGTGGCGCCGCATCCCCCGGTGTGCCCTGCTGGTACCTCGACCCTGTCGACGGGACCACGAACTTCGCCAACGGCATACCGTGGAATGCCTTCTCCCTTGCGCTTGTGGTCGACGACACCCCCCTCGTGGGGGTCGTGGCCGATCCTTGGCGCCGCGAACTCTTCGAGGCGGTCCGCGGGCGCGGTGCAAAGCTCAACGGTGCGCCGCTGATGATCACGCCGGCCGAGGCGGCCGCCGATCCACTGCGTGGCAAGGTGGTTTCAACCGAGCTCGCCGCACACCTCGCCTGGCCCGGCATGCTCGAAATGCTCGCGGCCCTGGGAGCGCGGCACTGCACCATGCGGATCATGGGATCCGGCACGATGACGCTCGTCGGGGTCGCCGCTGGACGCGGCGTCGGATCGGTGATCGGCAGCTTCGGGCCGGTCGATCACCTCGCCGCGCTGCTGATTGTCAGTGAGGCTGGTGGCACGGTGCTGTCGTCGTCCGGCGAGTGCACGCTGTTCCCCAGGTCCGGGGGCATCCTGGCCGCAGCACCGCAGGCGGCCGACACGCTCTACGAGCTCTGGCAGGACGCCTGCGCGAAGTCCTGAGTCGATGAAGGTTCAGGGCTCGAGTCGTTCACGTCCCTGGTCACCTCGACGGAGATGACGCCACTGACTTCCGAGATTGCCGAACAGGTCGCGCTGGTGGGGATCAGGCCAAGAACGCCATGCGCCGACCCGCGCATGGCTGGCGCGGCATCAGGTCGTCCATGGCGGAGGATGATGCATTCATCCTGGTGAAATCGACGTCAGATCGAGGATCTTGGGGAGCTTGGGAATCCTGGGGCACAGGGCACCGAGCCCTGAGGAGGGCGACCAGACCTGCCCTCAAATCTGACGCTACAGGGCCCTCACCAGCGCAAACGGGTGGAGCCGCCTATCCTTGGTGAAGATTCGGCTCGTGTGTGTCTCGACGATGCGGGTCGCCCGCTCAGGCCCAGACGGAGGCGATGTCCCGCCGGTAGTGGCGGCCGGCCACCGCAGAGATCGCGAAGACCACCGGGGCCGGAATCTGCTTGCGCAGCCCGACCTTGTCGTGAGCGGTCGCACCGTCCTGGAGCCAGGCGACGAAATTACCCATCCGGCCCTTGTGCGCTTTCTGCACCTTCTTCAGTGCCGCCTTCATCGGGGCGGTGTCGTGGTACATCACCGAGAGCGGCTCCAGGTCCCGTTCCTCGTGGCAGAGGTGGGCGAGAAGGACTTGGCTCAGGTGTGCGATCGCCTTCCGGCCCAGGATCGCCTCGGCCGCCGTCGGGTTCCGGTGGAAACTCGCCATCGTGAAACTCGCCACGTCGAGAGCCTGGCGCATGGCCTCGTGCTCACCGTCGAGCTCCTCGACGAGCGACAGGTCGATGCCGATCTCCTGCAGGGCCGGCCAGAACAGCGTCTCCTCGTAGGTGTGGTGATAGTTGATCTCGTCCTCGAAGTTGTCCCAGGCCCGCTTGAGCTGGTCGGCGCGTGGGTGCGAGTCAGCCGGGAACGTAGCCAGAGCCTGATCGAACCGGCCCAGATCACGTCGTACCGCGGCGTGGACGATGGTGTTCATCGTCTTGTGCTCGATGGTGGTTCTCTCCTGGGTCATGGCTTGTCCCCTGGTGTCGGCTGGATCGTGTTGATTCGGCTGGCTCGCCAACCGTCGGTCGCGACCCTGCGAGCCGCGTGGTTGTCGTACCTCTCCTGGGCACCAGCGAGGACCGACCTGTCCGCCTCGCCGGTCATCACGTCGTGGACGGCACGGAAGAAGTCGAAACGCTCGATGCCCGGGGTGACCAGTACGAGCAGTTCGCCGTCGGCTCCTGCGGTGGCCCCGAACGCGTGGTCGAGACCCGGGGGAACGACAACGAGATCGCCGTCTACGGCGTGCAACACCTCGTCCCCGGCCAACAGGTCGACCGCACCGGAGAGGACGTAGAAGAGCTCCGTCGTCGTGAGGTGGCGGTGCGGCGATGCACCCTCGGCTCCCTCACGCAGGAGCACCCGATGGACACTGACCGCTCCTCCGGTGTCCGAGGAGTCGAGCAGGAGCCGAAGGAGGTGGCCCTTCGAGCTGAGAGCCTCCGCATCCACCGCCCGCACGACCGCGGCCGTGGTCACGGCTGCCGACCGAGCAGGCCCAGCATCTGCTCGGCAACGGGGGCGTCGTCGGGGACCGGGACCTCGGGCGCGAGCATGCCGGCGGCGCGCATCCCGGCCAGCGGGATCGCCGCGTAGAGACCGTGAACCAGCCCGGCCTGCTCAGGATCGACCTGGAAGTCCACGTCGATCCCGCGCGCCAGGTCCCAGGTGTGCACCAGGACCTCGCCCAGGTTGATCACCGCCGAGGCACCCGCCGGGAAGGTCCCGTAGAAGTACGTCCGCGTCCCCTCCAAGCCCGAGGCTCGCCACGAAGCGATGTTCTCCTCGCCGAGTCTGGACCACATGTCGCCAAGGCCGGCTCCGCCGCCGACAAGGTCGCCACGGTCGTTGCCGGACGTCTGGCCCCGGTTGACCAACGTCATCATCTGGCCCTCACCCAGGGTGTGGTTGAGCAGCTGCTTCACGTCCCACCCCGTGCAGGGGGTCGGCCGGGTCAGATCCTCGGCCGTGAGGCGCGCCACGATGCCCGCTCCGTCGTTCCAACTGCGTTCCAGCGCGTCGATCGGGTCCATGGCGGGCCTCCTGGTTAGAATAGAACCACATTCTGCGAATAGTGTAACTCTAATCTAAAGAAGGGTTATGGTGTCAACCCCCGAGCTAAAGCGTTCCTACGACGCGACCCGACGCCGCCAGCGCGCGGGAACCGAACGCGAAGAAACCCGCGCCAAGGTCGTTGAGGCCGCGACCAAACTGTTCGTGGAGAAGGGCTACACCGCGACCACGGTCAGCGAGATCGCCAGAGAAGCCGGCGTCGCCCTGCAGTCGGTGTACAAGGCCGGTGGCAGCAAGGCCGAACTGCTGCACCACGCTGTCGACGTCGCCGTTGCCGGCGACACCAAGGCCGGCCTGGTCCAGGAACGACCGGCGTTCGCTGCCTTAGTGGACGAGACCGACCCTGTCACCAAGGTCCGCATCTTGGCCGGGATGATCTGCGACATCCAGGAGCGGCTGGCTCCGATCCAGCGAGCCCAGAGTGAATCTGCCGCGGTCGACCAGGCTGCGGCAACGTACTGGCGCAACGCCCACCTGCTGAGACTGCAGACCTTCGACTACGCGCTACGTACCCTGCCTGCTGACCGACTGCGGCGGTCCCACGAGGAGACCACGGCGACGGTGTGGGCGATCGGGAGCACCGAGGTCTACAACCTGATGACCACGATCGCCGGATACGACCGCGACCAGGTGCGCGACTGGCTCGCCGACACCCTCGTCGACGCAGTCCTGCGCCCCTGATTCGGGCCAAGCGCGACCGTGCAGGCAAGTAATTGCCGACCCAACCGGATCGGTTCGTTCTTCGCCGGAACCCGTGTTGCGCGCGAGGTGAGTGCCTGTTGTTCCGACCGCGGCTTGGTTGAAACGACTTAAGGAAGCGCTGATGAAAGGGCCATTCCGGGCGTGATCGGCCGGGATCTGCCACGAGGGGCCTTTTGGGGTGCTGTTCCCCGCCCGATCGGCCCCGATTCGGGTTGGGGCGGTTTCTGGGCAGGCTGACGCCTGGCCGTCACCCCAGCAGGGCGACGGCGCGGGCCCGCATCAGCCAG
>JBDTBX010000209.1:0-2861 GCA_039923915.1 Nostocoides sp.
ACAACGGCCAGAAGGCCGGCCTGCCCGGCGTCGACAACGGCACCCTGTCGTTCGACCACGTGCGGGTCTCGCGGCACAACCTCCTGAACCGATACGGGACGATCGGCGACGACGGCCGCTACCTCTCCCCCATCGACAACCCGAACCGGCGCTTCTTCACCATGCTCGGCACCCTCGTCCGCGGCCGGGTCAGTGTCGCGGCGGGAGCCGGGGCGGCGACCAGGACCGCTCTCGCACTGACGATCCCGTATGCCGCGCGCCGTCGCCAGTTCCGTGGCCCGGGCTCGGACACCGAGGTCATCCTGCTCGACTACCTCACCCACCAGCGCAAGCTGTTGCCCGCGTTGGCCCGCTCCTACGCGCTGGCGCTCGCCCAGAACGAGCTCATTGCCGCGATGCACGCGCAGCAGAAGGACGGACCGACAGGTGACGACACCGCCCAGCGCGAGCTGGAGGTGCGGGCGGCAGGGATCAAGGCGGTCACGACGGCCCACGCGACCCGGACCATCCAGACCTGTCGCGAGGCCTGCGGCGGTGCCGGCTACATGTCAGAGAACCGGCTGGTCCGGCTCAAGGCTGACACCGACGTCTTCACCACCTTTGAGGGCGACAACACGGTCCTGCTCCAGCTCGTCGCCAAGGGCATGCTCACCGAGTTCAAGGAGTCCTTCCACGACCTCGGGACGATGGGCGCGATCTCCTTTGGTGCCAGGCAGTTCGCCGGCACCATCATCGAGCGCACCGCCGGGGGCAGCCTCATCCAGCGCCTGATCGCCGGGTCACCTGGCAGGGACGCGCCCGAGGCGCTCACCGATCGCGGCGGCCAGCTCGACTTCTTCGAGGATCGCGAACGGCACCTCACCGAGACCCTCGCCAACCGGCTGCGCCGCGTGACTGGCAGCCCCGACCTGTTCGAGGCATTCAACGCGGCGCAGGACCACCTCGTCGCCGCCGCCGAGGCCCACGTCGACCGGGTCGTCCTCGAGGCCTTCGTGGCCGCCATCGACGCGTGCGAGCACGCAGACGCTGCAACGCTGCTCGGGCGAGTGTGCGACGTGTTCGTCCTCGCGACGATCGAGCAGCACAAGGCCTGGTACCTGGAGCACGGCCGGATCTCGATCCGGCAGGCCAAGGCGGTGACCAGCCACGTCAACCAGGCGTGTGGTGACCTGCGTCCCTATGCGCAGACCCTCGTGGACGCGTTCGGGATCCCGGCCTCGTGGCTCGACGTGCCGATGCTCCACAGCCCGTGGTCGGCCGAGCCGGTCAGCTGACCGGTTCCTCGGTCCACAGTTCGACAAGATCGCCGACCCGCACGGTGCCCGGACGCAGCACCTCGGCATACGAGCCCGAGCAACTTCCTGTCGTGCCGCCGAGCCCGAGCACGGTGTCTCCGATCAGCACCGCGCTACCGATGGCTGCCGAGATCTCCTCGGCCGTCAGGTCGAGAACCAGGTTGGCCCTGGTCGTCGGGGTCTGCTGCTCGGTCGCGACGAGGTAGACCGGCGCCTTCTTGCGGCGGTCCCCGGCCAAGCCCTCCTCCTCGACCCGGCACTCGGTGAGGTCGGTGCCGGGCCCGTCCTTGACCGGGTAGGTGTGGATCGCTGTGACGCGTGCCTTCATGCGCCCATTGTCGCCCACCGAGCGGCAGACGTGCGCCGCGATGGCGATGCGGCCCTCGATAGCGCCGCGGGTCATCCTCGAAGATCTCGTTGATCTCGTTGATCTCGTCCAGGCTCCGGGTCGCACGTGGGGTGGATCTGGCCGCGAGCGTAGAAGTCGAGGGCCCCACCATGTCCTGTCGGCTGCCGACGATTGACCCACGGACGGTGAGCCCCTTGAGGATGCCCTCGACGATCGACGCAGGAAAGTCGCTCGGGGTAGGCCGTTGAACGCAATGGTCGGCCATGGCGGGACATGTGGATGGGCTGGTCAAGGGCATCGGGGTGGACCGCGGTGACCAGGACCCCGTGTGCGCCACCCGTCACGGTTGGATGACCTCGACTGGGACGTGGGTGCGAGCGTTGGCGACCAACTCGGCTCCGTGCCAGGCGGCGAGCGCCACCTTGTCGTCGTCGATGTCGAACCGCCGCGACGCGCAGGTCCATGGCCCGGGCCTACTGGACCGCGATCTGGCCGAGCCCGCCGATGCCGGAGATGACACCCCGTCGTCCGGGGGGTCTCGGCCATCTTCAGCCCCTTGTGGACGGCGACGCTGGCGCAGAGAGAGCAGCACCCCGTTGGACCTCACCCCCCTTCGGTGAGGTTGGCGAGGAACCGGCCGGCCCAGCGTTGGACGTCGTGGTCCATGACCCGCCGCCGCAGCGACCGCATCATCCGCCGCTTCTGGGCCTCGGGCATGTCGATGGCGTGCATGATCGACTGCTTGAGCCCCTCGATGTCGTGGGGGTTGCAGACAAAGGCCCGGCGCAGCTCGTGGTAGGCGCCGGTGAACTCGGACAGGACCAAGGCGCCCCCGAAGTCGTAGCGGCAGACCACGTACTCCTTGGCGACCAGGTTCATCCCGTCCCGCAGCGGGGTCACCAGCATGAGGTCGGCAGCCTGGAACAGGGCCGCCATCTCCTCTCGCGGGTACCCATGGTGCAGGTAGTGGATCGCCGGCCCGCCGAGAACCGAGTGGTTGCCGTTGATCCGCCCGACAGTGCCCTCGACCTCGGCGCCCAGCTGGGCATAGGCGTCGACTCGCTCCCGGCTCGGCGTCGCCACCTGGACGAAGGTCACCTCTGGGGGCGCGATCCGACCCTCGTCGAGTAGTTCCTCGTAGGCTTGGAGGCGGTGCCGGATGCCTTTGGTGTAGTCGAGCCGGTCGACGCCCAGAAGCAGGGTGGTGGGGTTGCCCA
>JBDTBX010000210.1:0-8346 GCA_039923915.1 Nostocoides sp.
AGCACGCCGCCCAGACCCACCGACTCCAGGAACGACAGCCAGGCCAGACCACGCTCTTGGTAGGGGCGCAGCTCACCCTTGAAACCCTGCGGGGCGGTCATCGGCGCGATCCGGTGGTCGACCTCGCCGGACAGGAGGTCCGCCAGCCAGCCCTGAGCCTCGACATCGACGACGGGCAGGCCACCTGGTCCGTCCTCCAGAGCGCCGAGGGTCGCGAGCACCTCCCGGACGCTCATCCGCCCCAAGCCGTGCGACCGCTTGGCCAGGAACGCACGGGCCCGGGCCAGGCGGTCGGCGTCGACATACATCCACTGACCGCGAACCCGCACCAGCGGCTGCTGGGCCTCGACGAGATCGGTGACCTCCTGCTCGGTCAGGGTGTGCTCCCCGACAGCCAGCTCCCAGCGGAAGTCCACGAGCCCCTCACGACCGATCACCGCCTTGGCCTCGGCCGAGCCGGGCTGCGCGGGGGTCGACACCGAGAGCTTCGCGCCCATCCGCATCGATGGGTTGGTCCACCACCCCGGGAGCAGCACGCCGAAGCCAGCGGCCAGCAGGACCGGCGCAGCCTCCGACAGGAACAGGTGCGCGCCCTCGACGTCCAGGGTCAGCGACGACGGCTTCGCCGTGTGCAAGGCACCCTCGATGCCCGGGTAGAGCCGTACCGCGCGCCCGAGCTCACCCAGCAGGGTCTCCTGCGGATCGGCGACGTGACGCGCCAGCGCCCGCAACGCCCCCCTAGCCCGCCACACCTGTGCGGCGTCAACGACCAGGCTCGGCTCCTCCGTGGACTGCAACGCGAAGTCCACCCGCCACGAGCCGTCGGGCGCGCCCTCGCCCGGCGCTGCCGCGGCCGCTCCCTGCGGCTCCACCAGCCGGAAGCAGGCACGGACCACACCGACCTGAGTGACCTCCCGCTGCCAGTCAGCCAGCGCCTCATCCAGAGCGGCGAAGGCGACCGGGGTCGTGGCGAAGTAAGGATCGGAGCCGGTCAGTGCCGATCGAAACGAGGCCACGGCGCGTCGGCGCGGAATTGGGCCAAGGCGTGAGCGCACCGCTGCGTCAACCAGAACATCTGTCGCAGCGGCCAGCGACTGCACCACTGCCGCACTTCGGTCAACGCCAGCCGGACACGAAGCTGTGAAGGAGCCGGGCAGTCCCGCGGCCAGTTCGCGCAACCACGCGGCGTCCGCCCCGGTCACCACGGCAGACCATTTCGCCATTGCCCGGCCGTCGCCCGCTTCCCGCACGCCTGGCAGCACCCGGCCGCGTCCGACCAGATCTACGGCAAACCCGGCGAGAGCCTGCAGCGCCCGCATGTCACCACCGGCGATCGGTCGTTCACCGTCGGTCTCGACGTCGCAGACTGCCAGCAGGAATCTCAGGGCGATCTGAGAGTCCAGTGCCAGGGTCGGGACCTCCCACTGCCCTCCGACCAAGGACTCCGTGATCCGCGATGACTCACGGACTCGGCTCACCTCCGCTGAGGCAGACGGGCCCCGACCTTGGTTCGGCATAGTGAGAACCGCCGTACCCAGGGCACCCTCGCAGGCCGTCGCTGCGACCAACGCCTGCGCGGGGACGGCGAAAGGATGAGCACCCCGTTTGGGCCGGCGACCCCGGCGCACAGGCGGCTGCGACGGCGCCTCGGAGTCCTCGGCCCACACGATCAGCTCACCCGTGGGATCGCTCTGGATCGACCACCACGCGTGAAGAACGATCACCGCTGCTCAACTCCCAGGAAAGGCCTGCAAGGATCGCAAAACTACCCGATGAAGGGAGCCGTCTTCCATGCGGAGGATCACGCACCCGGCGCCTCATCCATGTCTTTGCACATCCGATGTACGGATGAGCGGTAAATCAGTGGTGAAGTATTGCAGCTTATCTGCTGCACTGCCATAGTTGAGGTATGACTTTTCATGGCTACGTCGGACTGCAGTCCCGCGGACTTATCGCGTTGCCGAGCGAGCTACGCCGCCGGATGCATCTGGATGAGCCGGGCGCGCAGGTCGAGATCCTCGAGCGCGGTGACGGCGTGATCGAGTTGCGAGCGGCTTTGCCAGTGCCGGCCGATCAGGCGTGGTTCTGGACCGAACAGTGGCAGCGGCGTGAGCGGGAAGTCGACGAGCACGTTGCCCGCGGCGAGGTGGCCGTGCACGAGTCGACCGATGACTTCCTCACCCACCTGGACGAGATCGATCCCCCGGCTGCGAAATCGTGAAGTTCGAGACGACCCCGGCATTTGACAGTGACTACCGACGGCTCAAACCCGAACACCGCACCGCTTTTCGCCTTGCGGTCAAAGGAAAGTTCGGTCCAGCCTGCGACGCCTACGCGGCGGATCCGTCGACTCCCTGGCCCTCGGCGTTGCGAGTTAAGCCGGTACGCAACGCGCCCGGCGTACTCGAAATGACCTGGTCATTCGCCGGCCCCGACGGTCGCGCCACCTTCGAACTTATCACCGTCGACGATGACCTGCGCTGCCTTTGGCGCCGAATCGGTGGCCACGCCGTGTTCAAACGTCCATAGGACACCAACTTTCCAGCCATGTGCGGTCGCCGGGTTTCGACCCAGCGACCGCGTCTCAGATGTCCCCCGCGTAGCAATACGTCGCACGAATCTCAAAACGGCGGTCCGCCCGAGACGGAGCGGGACGACTGAGACGTTGGTGGTCAGCGATGCGGTCACGGATCTGGTCACGGGCCCACACATGCAAGAGGCCCTCTCCCAATGGGAAAGGGCCTCTTGACCTGCGACGACGTTGGTAGCGGGGGCAGGATTTGAACCTGCGACCTCCGGGTTATGAGCCCGGCGAGCTACCGAGCTGCTCCACCCCGCGTCGGTATGGACAAACCCTACGCGAGCACGCGGCATCCGTCCAAATCGCCTCTCGGGCCGAGGCAACGTCAGCCCGTTGCGGTCCCGGTCGGCGTCGCGGTCGGAGTCGGTGTGCCCCCCGCACCCGGGGGCACGGCCTGCTCCGCGTCCGCGATGGCCGCCTGGAGCTCCTTCTGGGCCTCGCCGTATGCCGCGAAGTCGCCGGCCTTGAGCGCCGCCTGACCCTTGTCGTAGGCCGTCTGGATCTTCTGGATGGCGGCGGCGAGCGCGGCGTTGGTGCCGGTCGTCGGCGGTGTCGTCGTCGGCGGCTTGGTCGAGGGTGGTGTCGTGGTCGGTGGCGTGGTCGTGCCGCTGCCCGTGACGCCAGAGTTGCCGCCGAAGACACCGTCGAGGGCCTGGCCGAGGGTGTCGCCCCAGCCGACGGTGTTGCCGAAGACGGCGACCGTGGCGACGTTCTGAGGGAACGACCCGGCCTCCTTGGACTGCTGGACGAACAGCGGCTGGACGTAGAGCAGGCCGCCGCCGACCGGCAGCGTGAGCAGGTTGCCGAAGGTCAGCTCCTTGCCCGACTGGCGGCTCTGGGCAATGAACTGGGACAGGTTGAGGTTCTCGGTCTGGGAGGAGGACGCTGCGGTCGAGTTCTCGATCTGGTTCTCCACCTGGCCGGGTCCGTTGACGACCGGCGCCGAGGGCAGCTCGAGCAGCCGCAGCACCCCGTAGCCCGGCGCCCGCTCCCCTGCCGTCGAGCCGGCGTCACCATCGGCGGCGAGGAACCCGCGCAAGATCTCACGGGTGCCACCGGTGGGGACGAACGTCGAGGTCAGCGAGAAGGCGGGCGCTGTCTGGCCCGGCAAGGCCAGGCTCTGGAAGTAGGTCGGCTGGCTCTCGCTCTGGCTCGCGTGGGTCGGGTCGTTCGGGATGGCCCAGAAGTCGCCCCCGCCGTACCACGAGGCCGCGTCGGTGACGTGGTAGCGGGTCAGCTCGCCGCGCTGGACCTTGAGGAGGTCCTGCGGGTACCGCAGGTGCGCCATCAGCTCGCTGGAGATGTCGCTGATCGGCTTGACCGTGTTTCCGAACGCCTTCTGCCAGGCCTTGAGGATCGGGTCGGTCGTGTCCCACGCATACAGGTTCACCGAGCCGTCGAAGGCATCGACGGTCGCCTTGACCGAGTTGCGGATGTAGTTGATCTGACCGCCGACCGGGACCGTCACCGCGGCCGAGTTCGAGGTGACCGAGTCCGACGTCGCGTCGGCGAGGTTCACCTTGTCCGAGTTCGGGTAGTTCGCGCTGGTCGTGTAGCCGTCGACGATCCAGACGACCCGGCCGTCGACGACCGCCGGGTAGACGTTGCCGTCGACGGTCAGCCACGGCGCCACCCGCTCGACGCGCTCGTCCGGGGTCCGGTGGTCGAGCATCCGGGACTGAGGGGTGACCGTGTCGGAGAGCAGCATCTTGGGCTCGCGGTAGTCAACGGCATACGCGAGCTTGCGCAGGAAGGAGCCCATCGGCACGCCGCCGCTGCCGGAGTACGTGTTGTTGATCTGGCCGCTGCTGCCCGCCGGGTAGTCGAACTCACGCTTGGTGCCACCGGCGGGGCCGCCGACGATGGAGTACTGCTCCGAGGCCTCGCCGAAGTAGATCCGCGGCTCGTAGTCGCGACCGTCGGGCCCCACGGTCGTGAACCCCTGCTGGAAGAAGACCGGGTCACCCTTGCTCGTGCGCTGGTTGCCGTAGGCGGCGACGAAGCCGTAGCCGTGGGTGTAGACGGTGTGGTCGTTGACCCAGTTGCGCTGGCTGGTCGGCACGCCGCCGAGGTTGAGCTCGCGGGCGGCCACGACTGCGTCCTGGCTCTTGCCGCCGATCGTGTAGCGGTCGACGTCGAGGGGGTCGGGGAAGGTGTAGAAGGACCGAGGTGCCTGCGACTGCCGGAACGAGGTCGAGATGACGTTGGGATCCATGATCCGGATGCCTGGGATCGTCTCGGCGTCCTGGTGCAGCTGACCCTGGGCGACGTCGGTCGTGGCCGAGTAGACCTTGGCCTGGACGTCGGTCAGCCCGTATGCCGCGCGCGTCGCGTCGATGTTGCGCTGGATGTACTTGCTCTCCAGGTTCTTCTCCGACGGCTTGACCCGTAGCGACTGGATGACGCCGGGGTAGATGCCGCCGACGACGATCGACAGGACGGTGAGCAGGCCGACGGCGACGAGCGGCAGCCGCCAGGTCCGCGTCCAGATCGCCGACAGGAAGAGCACGGCGCAGATTGCCGAGGCCACGGCAAGGATCGCCTTGGTCGGCAGCACGGCGTGGGCCGCCGTGTAGGTGATGCCGGTGACGATGCCGCCCTCGGCGGAGGACTGGCTGTAGCGGCCGAACCAGTCCGCAGCGCCCCGGACGAGGAACAGCGCGGCACCGAGCACGCCCAGGTGGACGAAGGCCGCACGGGTCGTCGGCCCACGATTCGGGAGCTGGAGCCCCCCGTATACGTAGTGGACGAAGACGCCGGCCAGCAGCGCCATGATGAGGACCATCGTGAGGAAGCCGATGAGCAGCTGGATCCACGGCAGGGTGAAGACGTAGTAGCCCACGTCCTTGCCGAACTGCGGGTCCTTGACGCCGAACGGGACAGCGTTGCGCCAGAGCAGGTAGGCCTTCCAGTTGCCCGCCATGGTGAGCGCGGCGAGCCCGCCGAGGAACAGCGGGATGAGGATGAGCGCGATCCGCCGGATCGGCTCGATGGCCGACCGGTACTGCTCCAGGCTCTGCTGGGCCGGCGTCGAGGGGATGTAGAACGGGCGGGTCCGGTATGCCGTGTAGAGACTCCCCCAGACCAGGCCACCCGCGAGCGCGAGGCCGATGAAGAAGAGCAGGATCTGGGTGCCGAGCCGGGTCGTGAAGACCGAGGCGTAGTCGACCGAGCGGTACCAGAGCAGGTCGGTCCAGAAGCCGGCCAGGATGCTGACGAGGATGGCGAGGACGACGAGGATCAGCAGCGTCGGGACGAGCGGGCCGGCGGGCCGGCGCGGGCCGCGGACGGCAGGGCGCGCCGGCGGCGGCGCGCTGTCGCCACCCCCCGTGTCGTCGCCGTCGTGCCACGGGGACTGACTCACGTTGCTGAACCACCTTGTTCGCCGGCGGGCGGCAGCCGATGCTGGCGCCTCCTGATGGGGACAACTTACCCAGCGGCCCAGAGGTTCCCGGCGCGGGCAGGTGCGGGGCAGGTCCGGGGCGCGTGCGCGGACCCGGTGAACACCCGGCATACGGCACGATGGTCGCCGTGGCCACCCCCAGCACCCCCGTGACCGATCCGCTCTCGCTCGCCGCCCTCGACACCGAGCGACACGTCGCCGCTGCCGGCTGGGACCAGAACCCGCGGCTGTTCGCGCTCGTCGACACCGCGGCCCTGATCGAGGCCGAGCCCTCGATCCGAGCCGACCTCACCGCCACCGACCTCCTTCCCGGCGCGCTGACCGCGGTCGAGCAGGAGGGGCTCCTCCCGACCTCGGACCTGGAGTCGCTGCTCGGGCGGATCGAGTGGCCCGAGACGGTCCTCGGCTGCGCGATCGCCGTCGAGCGGGTCGTCGTGCCGCCGGCGGCCGAGCGGGACCTGCCGAGCGACCCGCAGCGGGCCGTCGACGCCCTCGCCGGCCACCCCGACCGTCAGGACGTGCGGCTGCTCGTCGCCGTGACCCGCGCCGGCGGCTCGATCTGCCTGCTCCGTCAGCGGGCGCACGACAGCGACGACCGGGTGGCGTCAGGGACCGACATCGCGCCGGGCCTCGTCCACGCCCTGCGAGCGACCTTGGACACCTGACGCCCCGAGCCGACGGGCTAGGTGGCGGCCGGGCCGGTGCAGGTGGGCAGGCCCGCGGTCTTCTTGTCGGCGATGTCGGTCACTGCCGCGAGCGCCTCGTCGAAGGATGAGACCTTGACGACGTGCAACCCGTCGGGGACGTGTCCCACGACCTCGGCGCAGTCGTCGGCCGGCGCGAGGAACCAGTCGGCACCGCCGTCGCGGGCCCCGACCAGCTTCTGGCGGATCCCACCGATCGGCCCGACCTTGCCGGTGTAGTCGATGGTGCCCGTGCCGGCGATGTCGGCACCGCCGGTGAGGGCACCCGGCGTGAGCCGGTCATAGACGCCGAGACTGAACATCAGCCCGGCCGAGGGGCCGCCGACGTCGCCGGCCTTGATGTCCACGACGTAGGGGTGGACGAAGTCGAGGGCGAGGAAGACCCCGATGGCGGGCTGGCCCTTGTTGTCGCTCGTCACCACCTGGAAGGTCAGCCGCTTGCCGGCCCGGTCGACGGTCACGGCGACCTTCTCACCGATCGCGTGCTTGGCGATGGCCGGCCGGATGTCCTCGACGGTCACGACCGGGGTGCCGTCGATGGCGACGATGTAGTCACCCTTGGCGATCCCGGCCGTTCGCGCCGGCGAGACATCGGGGAAGTCGGCCACCGACACCCGTTGGGTGACCTTGATCCCCAGCTTGGTGAGGGCCACGGCGATCGCCTCCTGCTGGGAGTCGACCATCTCGGCGGCGTTCTCGTCCTGGACGTCCTTGGCGCTGCTGCCGGTCGGGAAGATCTCCGCGACCGGATAGATCGCCCGGCTCGGCCGGAGCTTGGCGACGGCCCAGTCCAGGGCGCTCACCCGGTCGCCGGGCCCGCCCTTGACCGAGACGGTCGTGAAGTTGAGCTCGCCGCTGGTCGGGTAGGTCGTCGTGCCCGAGATCTCGATGAGCGGCTTGCCCTTGCTGACCTCGCCGAGGGTGTTGGTGATCGGCCCCGGGCTGAGCACGGCATACGGGACGGACACGAACGCCGCGATGCTCGGCAGGATGAGGGCAGCGGCGGCCAGCGCGATGAGCACCTTGCCCCACCAGCTGACCTTGTGCGGATCGCCGCCGGGGTCCTGCACCCAGGCGCGTGCGGTCCCGAGGGCGTTCACGCGATACCGACCCATTCCTCGCCGCCACCGACGAAGTTCTGGTGCTTCCAGATCGGCACCTCGCGCTTGAGGGTGTCGATGAGCTCCCGGGCTGCCTCGAAGGCCTCGGACCGGTGCGGAGCGGACGCCGCGACGACGACTGCGAGGTCGCCGACGACCAGGTCGCCGACCCGGTGGACGGCCGCGAGCCGGGTCTCGGGGTGGGCGGCGGCCACCGCCTCGCACACGCTGCGCAGCCGCTCGGTCGCCAGTGGATGGGCCGAGTAGTCCAGACCGACGACGTCGTGCCCGTGGTCGTGGTCCCGCACGAGGCCGATGAACGCGACGAGACCCCCACTGGACGGCGTCCGGACCGCGTCGATGACCTCATCGAGGGACAACGTGGCGTCGCGGACGTCCGCGATGAGCACACGGGTGCTCGCGGCGGGCGACGACATGGGCTGGTCCTTCGGGCGGGTGCGGCCGGGTTCGGCTCGGGTCATCATGCCAAACCGGGCAGTATGCCGCCGCGCGCCGCCTCGCTCCGGCCTGCACCACCTCCCTCCGGCCCGCGTCGGA
>JBDTBX010000211.1:0-11810 GCA_039923915.1 Nostocoides sp.
GATGCGCTGGGTGGGCCGTCGGCCCCGCCTGTGGTCCTCGGTCATCAAGGAGCTCGAGGTCGCCCAGGAGATGACCCGCCACAACACCGGTCTCACGTTGTACTTCTGCGTCAACTACGGCGGGCGCGCCGAGATCGCCGACGCCGTCCGGTCGATCGCCGAGGACGTCAAGCGCGGGCGGCTCAAGGCGGGCGCGATCGACGAGCACACGATCGCCCGCCACCTCGCCGAACCGGACATGCCTGATGTCGACCTGTTCGTCCGGTCCTCGGGGGAGCAGCGGACGAGCAACTTCCTGCTGTGGCAGAGCGCGTATGCCGAGATGGTCTTCCAGGACCGGCTCTGGCCCGACTACGACCGGCGCGACCTGTGGGCCGCCATCGAGACCTACGTGGCGCGCGATCGTCGCTACGGCGGTGCAGTGGACCAGTCAGGAGATGCGAACTCCGGCGCGTAGCACGGCGACTCGCTCCAGGGCGTCGTCCACGACGACCACGTCGGCCCGATCCCCGGGGCGAAGGGTCCCGGCCGGGAGCGACAGGGCCCCGGCCGGAGTGGCGGTCGCGGCCGTCACGGCGTCGGCGAGGTTCACCCCCGCCACCGTCACGCACCAACGGACGACTTCAAGCAGCGTGGCCGTCCCGCCGGCGATCGAGTCACCCTCAGCGAGGCGGGCCACGCCATGTGCGACCCGAACCTCCAGATCACCGAGGTGATAGGTGCCGTCGGCCATCCCGCAGGCCCCCATCGCATCGGAGACGAGGGCGATGTTGTCGGGCCCGACGGTCTCGAAGACCATCCGGACCGTCTCCGGAGCCAGGTGGACGCCGTCGCCGATGAGCTCAAGGACGGCGTCGCCCCTGGC
This sequence comes from Nostocoides sp., assembly GCA_039923915.1. Classification (GTDB taxonomy): domain Bacteria; phylum Actinomycetota; class Actinomycetes; order Actinomycetales; family Dermatophilaceae; genus Nostocoides. The sequence continues at coordinate 866 of JBDTBX010000211.1, forward strand.
CGCGGCCGTGAGGGCGGCGGCCACCGGACCGGGCGAGCGGTGGTGGAGCGGCGGCATGCCGTTGAAGAGGTGGGTCACCAGTGGGCGCAGGCCGCGCGGGGCCACGTCGGCCGCAGCCGCGAGGGCGCGACTGGTCAGCAGGGCGTCGGCATCGGTGTGCCCGACAGCGGTGACCACCTCGGAGTCCGAGAGGAGCGCCGGCAGCAGGCCGTGCGGGTCACGCTCGGGCGCGTGCGTCATCTGGACGAGCGCTCCGGCGCCGGCCGCCTCGATGAGGGCCGAAACGAGGGCGGGGTCGACATCGCGCAGGGCGGCCGGGTTCTGGGCACCGCGGCGGGCGGTGGACAGGAACGGCCCCTCGAGATGGAGCCCGCCGACGACACCGCTTCGCACCAGCGACGCGCACGCGTCGACCGCGCTGAGGAGGCGATCGGGGACGCGGGAGGCGATACTGGCGACGACCGTCGTGGTGCCGCAGGACTGGTGGTGCGCCGCCGCGCGGGCTCCATCCTCAGCCGACTCCCCGAACTCGCCACCGGCCGCGCCGTGGCAGTGCACGTCGACCAGCCCGGGCAGCATCGTGAGGCCATCGCGCCAGTGGTCCGGGACGGGAGCCGCGGCCAGGTGGGCGGGCAGGTCACGGGCTTGGCCGGCATACGCGATGGTTCCGCCCACGATGACCACTGCTGCCTCGGGCAGGACCTGGCCGTCGGCGACGAGCCGTCCAGTGAGCCGGAGACCGGTCATGGGGTGGCCGGACGCGGGTCGCGCGAACCCGACGGACGCCCTGACCACCGAACGCGGAGGGCGACGGCCAGGGAGATGGTGAGCAGGACGGTCACGATGCCAAAGCCTGTGTCGGCGCGCATCGGGACCGCGATACCGACTCCGCCGCCGATCACCCACGCCATCTGCAGGACGGTCTCGGTGACCGCGAAGACGCGCGCCCGCACACGCTCGGGTACGTCGCGCTGGATGAGGGCGTCGAGGCAGAGCTTGCCGAGCTGCCCGAACAGGCCGGTGACGAGGCCGATGACGACCACCGTCCAGATCGACCAGAACGTTGCTGCCGCAAGGGTGCTCGCGATGGCGAGGAGGGGCAGGATGGCGGCGACGCGTTCGGGCCGCGGCCCGCGAAGGCGGCTGCCGACGAGGCTGCCGGCAGCGTTGCCCACGACCGCCGAGGCGACCGCGATGCCGAGGACGATCGGGCCCTTCCAACCGGGGAGCGGGTCGATCCGCATGAGGAAGGCAAGAAAGAGGGTGAGGAAGCCGGACAGGATCCGGGCCCCGGCGCAGGCAGCGAGGGCGAACCGAACCGCAGTCGGCAAGGCGGCGGCGAGGGAGCCGAATCGTGCCCGGACGGCGGTTGCTGTGGGAACACGGGGGGCGGAACCCCCCGTGCGTTGGGGCGTCGCAGCGGACGGGTAGGTGGCTGGTGCCGGATCGGCGTGGACGGGCGGTTCGGAGTCGACCCGGGCCGGGAGCCGGATGGCGAGCACCGTCGCGGCGACGTAGATGACGAAGGCGGCCCGCAGGGACCACTGCGGTCCGATCCGCGAGAGGGGGCCGGCGACGGCCCCGCCGAGGGCCATGCCGACCAGGCCGGCGATGGACAACCGTGAGTTGGCGCTGACGAGGGAGAACCCGGCCGGGATCAGGCGGGGCACGGCGGCCGCGCGCGCCACGGCATACGCCTTGGAGGCCACGAGGGCGACCAGGGCGGTGGGGAACAGCCAGGCCGAGCCGCTCGTCACAAGGCCGGCGAGCACCCAGGCGAGGAAGGCCCGGACGGCCAGTGTGGTGCCGATCGCCCAACGGCGGCCGTGCCGAAACCGGTCCAGGACGGGCCCGATGAGAGGCGCCAGCAGGGCGAAGGGCGCCATCGTGGTGAGGAGGAACAGCCCGACCTGGCCGCGCGCCTGGCCGGTTGGCATCGCGAACACCGTGCCAGCGAGCGCGACGGTGAGGGCGGCGTCACCCGCGACCTGGACGGCGTGCATCTCGGTCAGGCGGGCCAGACCGGACTGGTCGGCGCCGCGTGAGGCCGCAAAGGTCCGGAACGTGTTGGTGCCACCCCGCGTGCCGCGGCCGAGCAGGCGGGCGGTCGTAGCGGCGCCGCGCCCGGTCACCTTCGCCGAGGAGCAGACACCCCTGCCCAGGGCGCGCACGCCACGTGCGGCCTTCGCCTGGCGCGACGCTCCGGATGGGGGTACGGCGGTCCGGCCGGTCGAGCGGGGTCCACCAGTTGACCTGTCCGGCGGTGGTGCCGGGGTCGTCGGGGGGGCCTGCTCGCTCACCCTCCCATCCTGCACCGGCGCGCCCACCAGCGAGGGCGGGGCACACCGATCAGGAGCAGTCGGCGCACGTCCCGAGGAGCTCGAGGGTGTGGTCGACGTCCGAGAAGCCGTGCTCGGCGCTCACATGGGCCGTCCACTGCTCGACCGCGGGGCCGTCGATCTCCACCGTCCGCCCACACACCCGGCAGACGAGGTGGTGGTGGTGACCCTCGCTGCACGCCCGGTAGAGCGCCTCGCCGTCGTCCGTGCGCCGGACGTCGGCCCCACCGTCGGTGGCCATCGACTGCAGCGCCCGGTACACGGTGGCGAGGCCGACCCGCGTGCCCCGTGAGGTGAGCTTCGCGTGCAGCTCCTGGGCCGACTGGAAGCCCTCGTTCGCCGACAGCACCTCGGCGATTGCGGCGCGCTGCCGGGTCGGGCGGCGGGTGGTCGAGTCAGCCGTCATGGGATGCCCCCGTCGAGGTCGCGTGCTCGTCGTAGTGCCCTTCGTGTGGGGCGTGCCGGTGGCCGTCGTGGACATAGTCGACATGGCCCTCGTGCGGGATCGTCTCGTGCCCGCAGCCGGGGCCGTGCTCGTGGTCGTGCCGCTCGGCCCGTCGGTGCCGTGCGGCGGCCACGCGGTCCCGGACGGCCGCCCCGACGACGACGACGAGGTAGGCCGAGATGGCGAGCAGGACGATCGACCCACCAGAGGGGGTGCCGGCGTAGAAGGAGCCGATGACGCCGAGCACGCTGGACAGCACACCCACGGCGACCGCCCAGCCCAGCGCGGTGCGGAAGCTGCGGCCGAGGATCTGCGCCGTGGCGTTCGGCAGGATCATCAGTGCGCTGATGAGCAGCAGACCGACCACCCGCATCGACACGACGACGGTGACGGCCGTGAGAACCGCCAGGGTCAGGTTGAGGGCGGTGACCGGCATCCCGGTGGCGCGGGCGTACTCCTCGTCGTTGGCGACGGCGAACAGTCGGGTCCGGAGCAGCAGGGTGACGGTGAGGACGACGACGGCGAGCACGGCGAAGACCACCAGGTCCGAGTTGCTCGTCGTGAGGATCGCACCGAAGAGGTATGCCGTGAGGTTGGCCGGGCTGGAAGCGCTCGACTTGGAGATGAGGACGACGCCCAGGGCGATGCCGCCATAGAACATGACGGCCAGCGCGATGTCCCCGGAGGTGCGACCGCGCAGGCGGATCAGCTCGATGGCGACGGCGGCGGCCACGGCAGCCCCCAGCGCGGTGAGCACCGGCGCGGTGTTGGTGAGCAGGCCGATCGCGACACCGGCGAGGGCGACGTGGCCCATGCCGTCGCCGATGAGCGACATCCGCCGTTGGACGAGGAAGACACCCACCAGCGGGGCCGCGATGCCGACGAGAACGGCGGCGACCAGGGCCTGCTGCATGAACCCGTAGGCGAGGAAGTCAGGCATGGCCCTCGCTCTTGGGGACGGGCACGACCTGCGGCGAGCGCAGCGGCCCACCGTTGCGGTCGGCCGGTGCCGTCACCTGCAGGTGGTGGTGCTGGTGGCCTGCCTCGTGGGCCATCTCGTGCGCGGCATACGCCGTGGGGGTGCCGTCGAAGTCGATGGTGCCGTCGCGGAGGCAGACGATCCGGTTGACGATGAGCTCGAGGGCCTCTAGCTCGTGGGTGACGATGAGCATCGTCGTCTCCTGCGCGGCGAGCCGTTGGAGGACGTCGGCGAGGACTTCCTGGCTGGCGGCGTCGACGCCGGCGGTGGGCTCGTCCATGACGAGGATGTCGGGCTGGGCCGCCAGGGCGCGGGCGATGAGGACGCGCCGCTGCTGACCCCCGGACAAGGTGGCCACGTCGGTCCGGATCCGGTCGCCCAGACCGACCGTGGCCAGCGCCTGCCGCACGATCACCGCATCGTTCGGACCGGCCGGCTTCCACCACGGGCGGTGCGGGATCCGCCCGACGGCGACCACTTCCTCGGCCGTCGCGCGGACCGAGGCGGAGAGCGAATGCCGTTGCGGCACATAGCCGACCCGGGTGTGGTCCCTGAACTGGTCCCGTGGAACGCCGAAGAAGTCGACCTCGCCGCCGAGGTGGTCGGCCAGGCCGAGGATGCCGCGGACGAGGGTCGACTTGCCGGACCCGTTGGGGCCGAGGAGCGCCACCACCTCACCGGCATTGACGGTGAGGTCGACGTGCTTGACGACGGCGTGGCCGCCGTACCCGAACGATGCCCCGCCGAGACGCAGCACGGGTGTCCCTGTCTCTGGGCGGCTCTCTGGTGCTGTCATGGGCACTGTTGGCCCGCCCTGAGGGTCGCGAGGTTGGCCTGCATGACCCGAAGGTAGTCGGTGCCGGCGCTTGCCGAGGTGATCCCCTCGACGGGGTCGAGGACTCTGACCGTGGCCCCGGTCTCGTGGGCGATGGTGTCCACGAGCGCGGGGGAGACGAGGGTCTCGGCATACACGGTGCTGACGTGGTGCTCCTTGATCCGCGCGACGATGTCGGCCATGGCGGCTGCCGTCGGCTCCGCGTCGGGGGAGATCCCGTTCACGGCGACCTGGGTGAGGCCGTAGCGCTGGGCGAGGTAGCCGAACGCCGCGTGCCCGGTCACGATGTCCTTGAGGCGGCAGTCCTTGAGACCGGCCAGGAAGTCGCCGTCCAGGGCGGTCAGCCTGTCGACAAGAGCCGTGGTGTTCCTCGAGTAGGTCGAGGCGTGGACCGGGTCCTTGACCGCGAGCTCGGCGCCGACCGCGGTGACGACCGCGGCATACCGCCCGGGATCGAGCCAGAAGTGCGGGTCCTTGGCGCCGTTCCCACCCGAGCTCTCGGCCTCGCCGGGCTGGGCCGTGGCCCGCAGGTCGAGGTGGGCCGCGGGTGAGACGTCGAAGCCGACGCCCTTGTCGAGCTGGTCGACGGCGGTGTCGACGGCAGGCTGGAAACCCCTCTCATAGACGACGAGGGCCGCCTTGTGGAGGCCCACCACCTCCCGGGGGGTCAGCTCGAGCTCGTGCGGCTCGGTGCCGGGCCTGGTGAGCGGCATGACGTGGACGTGGTCGCCGCCGATCTGCTCGACCGCGTACTGGAGCGGGTAGAAGGCCGCAGCGACCGCGATCTGCCCGGCGGGGCTCTCTGGGTCGGTGGACGTGGTCGAGCTGCACGCTGAGGCGAGCAGGATGGCGGACACGGCGAGCGCGAGCGGAGTGACGCGGCGGGCCAACATGAGGATCATTCTCACCCATGTTGAGAACGATTGTCAATCTCAGATCTGTGTGTGCGCCCAGGTCAACGAGGGCGGGCCCGGGTGACCGTGATGGCGATCCACAGCGCGAGCACGGCGACCCGCATGAGCCGCTCGCTGCTGCCCAGCCCCGGCCAGGACAGGAAGAGAATCCAGGCGAGGACCAGTGCCCCCACCGCCATGAGCACCCAGCCCCAGCCCGGGATCAGGATGCCCGCGACGAGCAGGGCGAGCATCACGAGGAACGGAATGGCCTTGGGCAGCCGGGCCATCCGGGTGATGACGGGCAGGCTGGCGTGCTCCACGGAGCTGCGAAGGGATGACACGAGGGTCAAGGGTACGGAAACTCCGGGCCCGATCGACACCGCACGGCATACGGTCGGGTCCATGGGTTCCCACTTCGACAACCTGACCATCGACTGTGCCGACCACTACGCCCTCATGCAGTGGTGGAAGCAGGTCCTCGACGGCTACGACGACGACCCCGACGACCCGAACAACCCCGGCGACCCGGCATCGGCGCTCGTCGGCCCCCCCGGCAGCCCGCGACTGCTGTTCATGCCGGTTCCCGAGGCCAAGACGGTCAAGAACCGCGCACACCTGGACCTCCGCCCGCAGGACCGCACCCGCGAAGAGGAGGTTGAGCGGATCGTCGGTCTCGGCGGCAGTGTCCTGCAGCGGCATGTCACCGACGACGGCTCCGGCTGGGTCACCATGCTGGACCCGGAGGGCAACGAGTTCTGCGTCGAGCGGAGCACGGCCGAACGCGAGCAGCCCGCACAACCTGGGTGACCGGCATACGCCTGCTTGGATAACCTTGCGCGCATGGCAACCCCCACCACCACCGTCGACACCGTCGTGTCCCTGGCCAAACGCCGGGGCTTCGTCTTCCCGTGCGGTGAGATCTACGGGGGTACCCGCTCCGCGTGGGACTACGGCCCGCTCGGTGTCGAGCTCAAGGAGAACATCAAGCGGCAGTGGTGGCGGTCCATGGTCACCAGCCGTGAGGATGTCGTCGGCCTCGACTCCTCGATCATCCTGCCCCGCCAGACGTGGGAGGCGAGTGGGCACGTCGCGACCTTCAGCGACTCGCTGACCGAGTGCCAGAGCTGCCACAGGCGGTACCGCGCCGACCACCTCCGCGAGGCGGTGGCCGAGAAGGAGGCCAGGAAGGGCAAGCAGGTCGACCCCAACCAGATCCCGATGTCCGACATCGCCTGCCCCCACTGCGGCACCCGCGGCCAGTGGACCGAGCCGCGCCAGTTCTCCGGCCTGCTCAAGACCTACCTCGGCGTCACCGAGGACGAGTCCGGCCTGAACTACCTGCGGCCCGAGACCGCCCAGGGCATCTTCCTCAACTTCCTCAACGTGCTCCAGTCCTCGCGGATGAAGCCGCCGTTCGGGATCGCCCAGACCGGCAAGAGCTTCCGCAACGAGATCACGCCCGGCAACTTCATCTTCCGCACCCGCGAGTTCGAGCAGATGGAGATGGAGTTCTTCGTCAAGCCGGGCGAGGACGAGACGTGGCACCAGTACTGGATCGACGAGCGGACCCGCTGGTACACCGATCTCGGCATCAACCCCGACAACCTGCGCCACTTCGAGCACCCCAAGGACACGTTGTCGCACTACTCCAAGCGCACCGTCGACATCGAGTACCGCTTCGGGTTCGCCGGCTCGCAGTGGGGTGAGCTCGAGGGCATCGCCAACCGCACCGACTTCGACCTCAAGACGCACTCGGAGCACTCGGGCACCGAGCTCGTCTACTTCGACCAGGCGTCGGGGGAGCGGTACACGCCCTACGTCATCGAGCCCGCGGCCGGTCTGTCCCGCTCGCTCATGACCTTCCTCGTCGATGCGTATGCCGAGGACGAGGCTGGCGACACCAAGGGCGGCATCCGCAAGCGGGTCGTCCTGCGCCTCGACCGTCGGCTCGCACCCTTCAAGGCCGCGGTGCTGCCGCTGTCCCGCAACGCCGACCTGTCGCCGAAGGCCCGCGACCTCGCGGCCACGCTGCGCAAGAGCTGGAACGTCGACTTCGACGACGCCGGCTCGATCGGCAAGCGCTACAGCCGGCACGACGAGATCGGCACTCCGTTCTGCATCACCGTCGACTTCGACACCCTGGCCGACCATGCCGTGACGATCCGCGAGCGCGACACGATGGCCCAGGAGCGGGTCGCACTCGACCAGGTCGAGGGTTACCTCGCCGTTCGCTTGATCGGCTGCTGATTCCTCGTGCGCACCTGACGGGGTCGAACGCTCAGGTGTCCAGGGTGAGGCGGACCGTGACCTCGTCACCGAGCTCCAGCCGTTCGGCCCTGCGGACGTGCACCTTGAGCGGGAGGACATAGCCGCCGTTCTTGGGCCAGAGCGCTGTCGTGAAATCCGTCGCGCCGATCCGCACGGCGACCGGAACCATGCCCCAGCCGTAGGTCACCAGGTGGGCCGCGGCCTCGATCTCGGCGGCCTCCTCCTCGGGCACGGTCACGAAGTGGAACGGCGCCGGCCCGCGCCACTCCCAGATCTCCCCGGCGAAGGTCAGCAGCATCAGATCGCGTCCGCCGCCTGGGCGAGGAGCCGGGCCAGGTCGTCCGGGCGGCTCGTCATCGGCCAGTGACCGGAGTCGATGTCGACGTAGCGGACGTCGCGGATCCGGGTCAGCTCGGGTAGCTCGCCGGCCGCGACCCATTCCTTGGCCTGCTCGGGTGAGTACTCCGGGCAGATCATGACCATGGGTACGTCGTAGCGGCGGTCGTCAGCGAGGTGAACGAGTGCGGTGCTCACCGGCCCGGGCACCGGGATGAAAGCGGCGGCGAGCCCTTGCCTGGCCGCATCGTCGAGGTCGGCCGAGTCCGGGCCCTCGAACGGCTCCCAACCCGGGAAGGGCATGGCCCCGTCGACGATGGGGAAGGAGGGGGCGTACCGCTCGCCGTCGGCGTTGGGGAACCCGCCCACGAGGACGACTCCGGCGACCCGGTCCGGCCGAGCGTCGGCGGCCAACCAGGCGAGCCCGCAGGCTGCCGAGTGCCCGACCACCAACGGCTTTTCGGATGCCGGGTCGTATGCCGCGTCGACGGCGGCGAGAACGGCCGCCACCTGGTCCCCCAGCGTGGCCGAGGTGTTGCCGTCACCCTGTCCGGGGAGTGCGACGGGCACCGGCCGGTGTCCGAGCGTGCTCAGCGCCGCTGCGGTGCGGTCCCAGACCGAGGCGTCGAGCCAGAGTCCGGCGACGAGAATGATGTCCATGGGTCAGGTCTCCGTGTGGGGTGGGGTCAGAGCGGTCAGGGCGGTCAGGTCGCGTTCTGCGTAGAGGCGGTGCTCCCATTCTTCGTTGAGCACGACCCGCAGGCAGCGGGCCACGGTGACACCCGAACCGCCATCGGGGGCGACCGGTGTCGCCGACGTGAGGGTCTCCTGCAGGCGATCCGGGCTGAGCTCGTCGATGACCCGTCGGACCACCGCCTGACGCACCGCGAACGAACGGGCGCGTTCCACGGTGCCGTCCCAGAGTCTCTCGATCGCGTCCCAGGCGAGCGAGAACCCTCGTGGGTCATTGGGTCTCATATCAAGGAACGCTCGGGCATCCGCCGGTCCAGCTCGACCTCGACGAGGTCGACGTCGCGAAAGGTCGCGCCGTTCAGACGCACCTGCTCGAAGCTGGACCGGCACAAGCTGACCCGGGTGAAGCGTGAGTCGTCGAGATCGTGTTCGGTGAACTCCGCCATGTCGCCACGCTACGGGTCATACCGGACGATCTGAGGCCGACATCCCGGTCGAGTCCGTCCGCGGCACGTACGGCGGCTACCGGCTGGGGCGGGGCGCCACCCTCGCACCGGTCAGCTTCACCGGGTCCGAGGCATTGGCACACGGCTCGGCCCGACCCCGCCACGACCAGCACCCTCGTGGAGGCGAGCGCGGCCCGCCGGCGGGTAGTGGTCGGCTACCGGAGCGGGTCGGGCAAGGAGTGGGAGGCCGAGGTCGACCTGTGGGCGGTCGTCGTCCGGCACGGTTACTGGTATCTCCTGTGCCACTCCCATCCGGCCGACGCCATCCGGACCTACCGGGTCGACCGGATAGGCACCGTGCAGGTACCAGCGCAGCCGTTCACCCCGCCGCCCGACCTCGACCCCGTCGCCTCGCTGGAGGAGAACCTCGGCGCGGGATGGGAGTTCGCGAGCAGGGTGGTGTTCGACGCGGCATACGAGGAGGTCGAGCACTGGGTCGCGGCCCCGATGGGCCGCCTCACCGCGATGGCCGATGGGCGCTGTGAGCTGGTCGGGACCACGAGCAGTCCGATGATGTACGTCCAGGAGTGGTTGGCCCCCATCCCGTTCCCGTTCCACATCGAGCAGGGCCCCGAGCTGCGCTGGGCCACCGAGCAGTTGTTGGAGCGGCTCAACCGGTCCATTGCCGGGGAATGAACCGCCGCTGCGCACTCGACTGATCGCCGAGCGCTGCGCCCTCGGCGGCTTCGCGAGGTGGCGTGGGCGCGCTGCGGGCAAGTCCCCTGGACAGGGCCAGCGTGACCAGGACCGACGCCACGGCCAGGATGGCCATCGTCTGGGCCACCCCTTCGCGCCCGTGGCCGAGCCAGCCGGCGAGCCCGCCAGCGATGATCGCCCCCATCGCCTGGCCGATCATCAGGCCGGTCGAGTAGAGGCCGAACACCTGGCCGCGCTGGTCGACGGCCGTCTGCCGGATCAGGCGCTCCTGGAGCGGGAGGTGCGCGCAGTAGCCCACCGACGCGACGAGCGCGATGAGGGCTGCGACCGGGTTGCGGGGGACGAGGATCATTGCCAGGTAGGGGATGGCGAGGGCGTAGCGCAGCGGTCGGATCAGCCCGTCCCGCCACCGACCCGGGACGAACCGACCCATCGACAGGTCACCCATGAGCATCCCCGCAGCGGCAGCCGCGAACAGGTATCCGCCGTGCCGGCCGGCATAGGGGATGAACAGCGCCTCGCAGCCGACGATGAGGCCGTTGGGGATCCACATGGTGAAGTAGAGCGGGCGGATGACACGGGAGCCGAGGAGCAGCCGGTTCACCGCCCGGGTTCTGCTCATGACCTTGCCCGATGCCCGCGGCGGATGGTCGGTGAGGCCGAAGCGCGCGATGACGACGGCCACGAAGGTCATCGTCGCCGAGATGACGAAGAGGTGGGTCGTCGCGAACCAGAGCAGGAGCAACCCGCCGACGCCGTTGCCGATGACCTGCATCCCGCCGACGAGGACGCTCATCGTCGACCGGGCGAGGACGAAGCCGTCGGCCGGGACGATGTCACTGACGAGGGCCATGACGGTGCCTGAGGTGGCCGAGACGACGAGGTAGCCGACGGCCACGAGGGCGAACCGCCACCCCCAGGCCAGGCCCGGGATGAGCTGGAACACGTCGGTGACGGCCGACGTGAGACCGACGAGGATCATCGCAGTCCG
>JBDTBX010000212.1:0-3540 GCA_039923915.1 Nostocoides sp.
GCCAGCTCGAGCCGCACGTAGCCGGCGGCCTCGTGGGCAGCGGCCGAGTCGGCGCCGAAGTGCGGTGCCAGCCGTATGCCGGGTGCACCGGTGAGCAGGACCGTGCCCGTCCCGCGCCGGTCGGGTACGAACGCACGTTGGTGCTGGTCGGCTTCGGCGAGCGCGGCGGCAAGCTCCTCGGGGCGCAACGCGGGCAGGTCGCCGAGCAGGACCGCGGTGGGGGAGCCCGGAGTCAGCACCCCCAATCCGGCCGCGATGGCTTCCAGCAGGTCGTCGTCTGCCGGGTCGGCCACGACGTGCGTGCCGAGTTCGGTCGCCGCCGAGGCGAACTGGTCGTCAGCGGTGACGACGTGGACGCGGCCGGGTGCGATGACGCGGCATACGGACTCGAGGGTGTCCAGCGCCATCGCGACCGCGAGACGGCCGCGATCGACTCCGTGCGGTGGCGCGAGGCGCGTCTTGGCTCCGACGACGCCCTTGACCGGGACGACGACGTGCCACGCAGCGGGGGAGGATGGACTCATCGGTCCCATCGTCCCAACACCGGACCGGGGTTCTCGACATCGCCCCCCCGCTCGACCAAGATGCTCGGGAACCCTTGACGACGAAGCGGAGCATGCGTGAAGCGCCATCGACCACCCGTGCCCCCGGCCTACGCCTTTGCCGCGGGCATCCTTCGCCCGACGATGTTCGCGCTGACCCGCCGGGACTGGCGCGGTGCCGAGAACCTTCCGGCGAGCGGCGGGTTCCTCGCGTGCAGCAACCACATCAGCTACGCCGACCCCGTGGCCCTGGCCCACTACCTCTTCGACAACGACAAGCCACCCCACTTCCTCGGCAAGCACTCCCTCTTCGAGGTCCCCGTCGTCGGCGCGATCCTGCGCCGGGCCGACCAGATTCCCGTGTTCCGCGAGACCGGGCAGGCGGCCGATGCGTTCGGGGCCGCGGTCGCCGCCGTCGCGTCCGGCAAGTGCATCGCCATCTACCCCGAAGGCACCCTCACCCGCGACCCCGACATCTGGCCGATGACCGCCAAGACCGGCGCCGCCCGGATCGCCCTGACCACGAGGTGCCCCGTCATTCCGATCGGGCAGTGGGGCGCCCAGGCGATGCTCGCGCCGTACGGCAAGCGGCTACACCTGATCCCGCGCCCGACGATGCAGGTGACGGCCGGCCCGCCGGTCGACCTGTCCGACCTGCACGACCAGCCGCTGGGCCGGGACATTCTCACGACCGCGACGAACCGGATCCTGGCGGCGATCACGGCGATCGTCGAGGACCTGCGGGGCGAGACGGCGCCGGCCGAGCGCTTCGACGCCCGAGCCCATGGCCTGAAGACCACGGGCAACTTCAAGAAGAAGGGCAGGCGTCGGTGACGACTGCTGCAGTGCTCGGGACGGGTAGCTGGGGCACGGCGTATGCCGCGGTGCTGGGCGACGCGGGGACGACCGTGCGGATGTGGGGCCGGCGACAGGAGGTCGTCGACCAGATCAACGCCGGGTCTAACGAGGACTACCTTCCGGGCCTGGCGCTGCCGCAAGGGATCTCGGCGACCACCTCGGTCCACGAGGCGGTCGCCGGCGCCGATGTTGTCGTGCTGGCCGTGCCGAGCCAGACGTTGCGGGACAACTTCGCGTCGTGGGGGCTGGACCTGTCCACGGCGCGCGCCGTCGTGTCGCTCATGAAGGGCATCGAACTCGGCACGACCAAGCGGATGAGCGAGGTCGTCAGCGAGGCCGGCGGCGTCGACCCGTCGCGTGTCGTCGTCGTGTCCGGCCCCAACCTGGCCCGCGAGGTGGTCCTCAAGCAGCCCGCGGCGTCGGTCATCGCCTGCGCCGACGAGTCGGTCGCCGACCTCGTGGCGCGCGCCTGCGCGGCACCGTACTTCCGCCCCTACACCTCGACCGACGTGGTGGGCGCCGAGATCGGCGGGGCGGTCAAGAACGTCATCGCGCTCGCCGTCGGCATGGCCGAGGGGCTGGGCCTGGGCGACAACTCCAAGGCCTCGATCATCACCCGCGGCCTGGCCGAGATGACCCGGCTCGGTGTGACGCTCGGTGGCGACCCGGTGACCTTTGCGGGTCTGGCGGGCGTGGGCGACCTCATCGCGACGTGCATGTCACCGCTGTCGCGCAACCACACCTTCGGCGCCAACCTGGGCAAGGGGATGACGGTTGCCGAGGTGATCGAGGTGACCAAGCAGACCGCCGAGGGCGTCAAGTCGTGCACCTCGATCCACCAGCTGGCGCTCGACCACGGTGTGGAGGTGCCGATCATCGAGCAGGTCGAGCTCGTCGTCACCGAGGGGCGCACACCCCAGCAGGTCGTCGAGACCCTGATGGGCCGGGCCCGCAGGGCCGAAACCGACTGATCAGGCCTGGTCGAGCGCCCGGGCGATGTCCCGCCAGAGGTCCTCGGCGTCCTCGATCCCGACCGAGAGGCGCAGCAGGTTCTCGGGCACGATGTGCGGCTCGAGGGGGTGCCGACGACGACGCTCCAGCTGGCTCTCGACGCCGCCGAGGCTGGTGGAGTGCACCCAGATCCGGGTGGCCGCGCAGACCCGCTCGGCGGCCTCGCCGTCACCGTCGACCTCGATCGACACCATCGCGCCGAACCCGGGATACCGGACGCGGGTCACCGCGGGGTGCCCTTCGAGCCGCGGGACGAGGGCGGCGGCGTTGGCGCAGGCCCGTTCGACGCGCAGGTGCATCGTCCTCAGGCCCCGCAGCGCCAGCCAGACCTCCATTGGACCGGCAATCGCCCCGTGCGTACGGCGGTACGAGGCGAGGCGCTCGTAGGCCGCGCGCCCGGCGGCCGTGGGGGCCGTCACCGCCACTCCGAGGATGACGTCGGAGTGGCCGGAGATGTACTTCGTCGCCGAGTGGACGACGATGTCGGCGCCGAGGGCCAGCGGCTGCTGGAGCAGCGGTGTGGCGAAGGTGTTGTCGACGGCGATCAGCACATCGGCCGTGTGGCCCGCCGCGATGAGCGCCGGTAGGTCGGCGACGGCCATGAGCGGGTTGGTTGGCGACTCGATCCAGAGCAGCCCGGCGCCGTCGAGCGCCGCCGCGACGGCTGAGGTGTCGGCGATGTCGACCCGCCGGACGACGGCCGCTCCCCGCGCTTCCAGCTCATCGACGAGGACCACGGTGCCGGAGTAGGCCGATGCCGGCGCGACGAGCACGCCACCTTGCGCGAGCAGGGACATGACAGCGGCGATGGCACCCATGCCGCTGGCGAAGACGAGCGCGTCGCCGCCCTCGAGATCCCCGATGGCAGCCTCGAAGGCGGTCCACGTCGGGTTGCCCCCTCGCCCGTAGTCGACCGGTCCGTCCGCGCGGAAGGTCGAGGTGAAGGTCACCGGCGGCGAGACGGCCGCACCCGGCACCGGATCGGGCCGCCCGGCGTGGACGAGGCGAGTGGCGGGCGAGGAGGGATCCGGCATACGGGCAAGGCTAGAACGACCGACCGGCCCGCCTCGATAGGGTCTTGCCCGATGACACAGGACAAGATCAGGGTCGCGCTCGTCTTCGGCGGGCG
>JBDTBX010000213.1:0-6791 GCA_039923915.1 Nostocoides sp.
CCTATGAGGTCGTGCACCACACCCAGCTGCTCAACCGGCTGGTCCGGGACAAGTTGCTCGTCCCGGTCGCCCGCCCCGCGGACGCACCGGCGAAATCGACGGCCCGCGACGCGGCGTCCACCGCTGCCTCGGTCACCTATCACGATCCCTGCTACCTCGGTCGGCACAACGGCGTCTACACCCCTCCGCGCGAGCTGATCGGCTCCCTCCCCGGCGTCGAGCTGCGCGAGATGCCGCGCCACGGCGAGAAGTCGTTCTGCTGCGGCGCCGGCGGCGCCCGGATGTGGATGGAGGAGAAGCTCGGCACCCGAATCAACATCAACCGCACCGAGGAGGCCCTGGCCACCGGTGCCGACCGGATCGCCGTCGGTTGCCCGTTCTGCCGGGTCATGCTCTCCGACGGCCTCGCCACCAAGCAGGCCGAGGGCGCCCGCGAGGACGTCGAGGTCGTCGACATCGCCCAGATGCTGCTCGCTGCCGTCCGCCGCAACCAGCCCGAGCCCGAGCCGGTCGCCGACCCCGAGCCGGCCCCCGCCGCCTGACGCTGCGCCGAAGCCTAGGCCTTGGGCGGGCCGATCGAGCCGCCCTCGGTGGGCGAGGCGTGCAGGACCCGTCGAGGGGTCGACGCGCTGCCGACGACGCCGGCCACGGTCGCCGCCACGACGGCGGCGATGAGCTCGTCGAACGGCCAGCGGTAGCCGGACAGCGGCGGGGTGAGCAGCGCGGAGAGCTCGTTGTCGTCGGACCCGAGCACCGAGACGTCGCCGGGCACGTCACGACCCAGGGCCCGAGCGGCAGCGTAGACGCCGTAGGCCATCGAGTCGGACAGGCAGAAGAAGGCCGTGGGCGGATCGGCGGCCGCCAGCAGCTGCTCGGCCACCGCCCGCGATCCCCGCAGGTCCTGCGGTGAGGTGTGCAGGGTGAGCCCGAGGCCGAGCTGGCCGGCAACCTCGTGGGCGATGACCTCGACCGGCCGGTCGGGCGTCGACGGCTCGCCGGGGGTCAGAACCGCCACCCGGCGGTGACCCGCATCGGCGAGCCGGCGCAACGCGGACAGGACGGCCGTCCGGTTGTCGAAGACGATCTCGGCAGCCGCCGCGACCCCCGGGAGCCCGTCGCCAACGGTGACCAGAACGGTCTGCTCGGCGACGGCAGCCCAGTGCGCCGCTGACGGGTCGGTGGGCAGCACGATCATCGCGTCGACGCGCTGAGCGAGCAGCTGACCGGCGAGCCGCTCCTCCAGCACCGGGTCGTTGGAGGAGTCGACGATGAGGGCGAGGCGGTCCGAGGCGAGCAGCTGGCGCCCGAGCGCGGCGGCCACCTCCTGCTGCCAGGGATCAGTGAGCGACCGGCAGATGACTCCGACCTGCCCGGTTCGCCCGGAGACGAGGGCACGGGCGATCGGGTCGGCTCGGTAGCCGAGCCGGTCGGCCGCCTCGCGAACGCGCTGCTGGGTCTCCGGGGGCACCTGAAGGCCGCGAAGGGCGTAGGACACCGCCGCCACCGAGAGGTCGACCTCTTGGGCGACGTCGCGCAGGGTCACCCGCTTGGCTCCGGTTGCCATCGCCCGACCCTAACCGGCGGGTGGGACAGGGCTTGACATCCGCGCCTGACCGCCGTCTACTTAAACGTATCACTGAAACGCTTAACCATGGTCACCAATGCGGCCAGACAAGAAGGGATCGGCGATGCAGGGCTCAGCCGTCGACGTCCACCAGCACCTCTGGCCCGAGCCGTTTCTCGACGCCCTCCGACGCCGGTCGACCGCCCCGTTCCTCGACGGCTGGACGCTGCACACCGCCAGCGAGGCGCCGTTCGCTGTCGATCCCGCACACCACGACGCCACCGCTCGCAGCGCCCTCGACAAGGGGGTGGAGCGGATCGTCCTGGCCATGTCCTCCCCACTCGGCATCGAGGACCTGCCACCCGACGAGGCGCTGGTCCTGCTCGACGCGTGGCACGACGGCATCCGGGCCCTCGGGGGTCCCTATGCCGGGTGGGCGGTCGTCGCCTCGACCGAACCCGACCTCGCGGGTCTGGTGGGGTTGCTGGCCGACCCGGCTGTCGTCGGCCTCCAGGTCCCGGCCACTGCCCTCGCCACCCCGACCGCACTCGAGGCACTGACCCCCGCGCTCGCCATCGCCGAGGCCGCCGGCCGCCCTGTCTTCGTCCACCCCGGCCCGGCCCGGCCCGCACCCGGTACGCCGCCGTGGTGGCCCGCCGTCGTCGACTACGTCAGTCAGCTCCACGCGGCCTGGTGGGCGTGGTACGCGGCAGGTCGGTCGCTCCTGCCCGACCTGCGGATCTGCTTCGTCGGCGGCGCGGGCCTGGCTCCGGCGCACCACGAGCGCTTCCGCGAACGCGGTGGCGGCGCGTTCATCCTCGACCCGCGGGTCTTCGTCGACACCTCCTCGTACGGCCGGCAGGGCATCGACGCCCTCGTCCGGGCGCTCGGTATCGACGCCGTCGTCCTCGGGACCGATCGACCGTATGCCGCCCTCACCGACGTCGGTCAGGGCGACGCAGCGTGGCACGCCATCACGCACACCAACCCGCTCCGCCTCCTCGAAGGATCCGCCGCATGACCATCCTGGCCCCCGAACCCACGACGTCACTCATGGCCGGGTGGCAGCCCGGTGACGTCCCGGCCCGCCACCCGGAGCCGCTCCCTGCGTACCTGGTCGGCTCGTTCCACGGTTTCGGTGACCTGCCTCAGCGCGACCTCGACACGGCGGAGCTGCGCGCGCTCGCCTCGGCGGTGGCGGCCGACCCGAGCCGGTGGGAGCAGCACGTCGCGTTCGCCGACGGTGAGCGCCACTATGTCTCGCTGCACCGAGACGCCCACGTCGACGTGTGGGTCCTGTGCTGGACTCCGGCCAACGACACCGGTTGGCACGACCACGACATCTCCAGCGGAGCGGTGGCCGTGGTCCGCGGGACCCTGACCGAGCACAACCTGGCCGTCGGGCACCCGAGCCTGTCGACCGACGTGCCCGCGGGGCAGGTCTTCTCGTTCGGCCCCGACCACATCCACCGGCTGGTCGGCAAGGAGGCGGTATCGGTCTCGATCCACGCCTACTCCCCGCCGCTGTGGCGGCTGGGCCAGTACTCGGTCGGCTCCACCGGCGTCCTGCGGCGGGTGTCAGTGTCGTATGCCGATGAGCTGCGGCCGCTCGACGACGCCTTCTGACCCGCACCTACCCGAGCCGGCCGGTCGCGATCAGGTCGTCGAGAGCCTGGAGATCCCCCGTCAGGTCACGGTCGGCGCGGTCGTCCAGCCGCGGCATGGCGTCGGTGGCCGCATTGAGGGCCGGCCGCAGAGCGGCGGGGACGCTGGCCTCAGAACCGAGCAGCCTTGCCGCACAGAGCAACTCGGCCGCGACAATGCTACGCAGGGGCGCGATTGCATCGAACGCCTGACCGGCCGAGAGCGAGGCGTAGCTGGCGCCGTCCTCCAGTCCCCGCGACAAGGTCACCGTCTGCAGACCCGCCGGGACCGCGAGGGCGCGCAGGTCGCCCAAGGCCGCCGCTGCGGCATACTCCAGCACCATCGTTCCCGACGAGCCCGGCGCTCCGTCGGACAGGAACGGCTCGTCCCCCGTGAGGTCCGGTTCGGCGAGCATGGTGAGCCGGCTGAACGCCAGCTGACCGGCTCGGGCGACCGCGAGGGTGAGCGCGTCGAGCGCCTGCCCGAGGGCGGCGGCGTGGAAGCCGCCGTGGTGGGCGACGCCGAGGTCGGGGTGCAAGGCCGGGTTCTCGGACGGGGCCGCACTCATCGCCTTGATGACCGACTCGGCCTGGTCCAGGGCGTCGAGCAGGACGCCGGCGACCTGGGGCAGGGTCCGCAGGCCGAACGGGTCCTGGATCCGGGCCGGTGCGGTGCCAGCTTCGTCATCGAGCAGCGCCCGCAGCTGCCGGCATACGGCCACCGCGCCGGGGAACGGTGAGGCCGCCTCGACGACCGGCGCGAAGGCCTCGGGGTTGCCGCGGACTGCTGTGCAGGTGAGGGCGGCGACGACGAGCGAGGCTGACACCAGGTCCCGCAGCTCGGCCACGGCCAGGGCGGCGTCGGCGAGGGTGGCGGCGTTGCTCGAGAGGAAGGCCAGCGCGTCACCGGGTCCGAAGGCGACGGTCTGCGGGACGGGGCGGGTAGCGGGCAGCTCGCCGGTGAGGGCGAGGGCGGTCGTGGCGAGGGCGCTGAGGTCGCCGGTCCCGATCCCGCCCCACTGCCGCACCGACGGAAGGGCGTCGGCGGCCAGCATCGTGGCGAGCGCCCCCACCACCGTCGGAGCGACCCCGTTGCCGCCCGCCGCCAGCTGGTTCAGTCGGACGGCCAGCAGGGCTCGCACCCGCTCGCGCGCACGCAACGGACCGGCGCTCGTCGCGTGCGATCGGACCAGGCGCATCGCCTGGGCCGCGGGGTCCGCAACGGCCACCTGACGGTTGGCGCCCACGCCCGTCGAGCGCCCGTAGACCGGCCGGGTCGCCGCGACAGCCTCGGCGTGGGCGGCCCAGGCAGCCACTCGACCCAGTACCTCCGGGCCCAGCTGAGCGGTCGCCGTGCCCCGCGCGAGCGCCCGTATGTCGGCGCTGGACAGCGGCTCGCCGGCGATCACCACCACGGGCAGGGAATGGACTGCCGCAGTGTGCGTTGGAATCGTCATCGCATCCGCTCGGGTGGGCTCGCCCGGCCCGTCTTGGGCCGGAGGTCTGTCAGTGTGGGCTGGGAGGATCTGGGGCACCAGCATCGTCGCCGGCGCGAGGGACCGAGGAGAATTCTCCCGGCAACCTCTTTCGCCAGCCGCTCGATTGGTGCCACACTACCGATCAGTGAAACTGAACTGCTACCTAGTGGAAGGCCAGTCGGGTGACCATCGACCTCCGCCCGACCGAGACCGGGTCGACGCGCACGGTGGAGCGTGCCCTCGCCCTGCTGTCCGAGGTCTGCGACCACGAGGCGATCACGCTCACCGAGGCCGCCCGGGGCACTGACCTGCCGACGAGCACGGCACTGCGCCTGCTGCGGACCATGGAGTCCCTCGGCTTCGTCGACCGGGCCGGCAACGGCTCGTACGCCGCCGGCCCGCGCCTGCTCCAGCTGGGCGCCGGCGCCCTCGGCCGCAGCACGCTCGTCCGGCTCGCCGAACCCGCCCTCGCCCGGGTCGTCGCACTCACCGGTGAGTCCGTCTATCTCTTCGTCCAGGGCCCCCACGACTCGGCCGTCAACCTCGCCCTGGCCGAGGGCACCTACTCCGTGCGACACACGAGCTGGGCCGGCCGCTCGGTCCCCCGGGCCGGCCTGGCCGTCGGCCGGGCGCTCGACGGTGAGGTGCCAGCAGCCGGCTTCGTCAGCGGGCGCGACCAGCTCGAGCCCGACGTCACGGCGATCGCTGCGCCGATCTGGCGGATCGGCGGCGTTGCCGGCGCCCTCAGCATCCTCGGACCGACCTACCGCCTCGACGAGGACCGGGTCGCCCACTACGGTCGCATCCTGGTCGCCGAGACGAGTGCCCTCAGCCGAGCATTCGCCGTACCGACCCCCCTTCGACAGGAGACCGGCCCGTGATTTGCTTCGACAAGATCACCAAGACCTACCCCGACGGCACCGTGGCTGTGGACAACCTCACCCTCGAAGCCCCCACCGGGCAGATCACGGTCTTCGTCGGTCCCTCCGGCTGCGGCAAGACCACCAGCCTGCGGATGATCAACCGGATGATCGAGCCCACCTCGGGGCAGATCTCGATCGACGGCGACAGCGTGGCCGCCCTGCCGGCCCATGAGCTGCGGCGCAAGATCGGCTATGTCATCCAGCACGCCGGCCTGTTCCCGCACCGAACGATCATCGACAACGTCGCGACCGTCCCCTACCTCCTCGGCCAGGACAAGAAGCAGGCCCGCGCCCACGCTGCCGAGCTGCTCGAGCGGGTCGGGCTGCCCGCCCACTTCGCCACCCGCTACCCCAGCCAGCTGTCCGGCGGCCAACAGCAGCGCGTCGGCGTCGCCCGAGCCCTGGCCGCCGACCCGCCGGTCATGCTCATGGACGAGCCGTTCAGCGCCGTCGACCCCGTCGTCCGCGAGCAGCTCCAGGACCAGTTCCTCCGCCTCCAGGCCGACCTCGGCAAGACCATCGTCTTCGTCACCCACGACATCGACGAGGCGATCAAGCTCGGCGACCAGATCGCCGTCATGGCCGTCGGCGGCCACCTGGCCCAGCTCGCGACCCCGGTCGAGCTGCTCGCCCGCCCCATCGACGCGTTCGTCGCCGGCTTCGTCGGTCGCGACCGTGGCTACCGCGCCCTCGGCTTCGCCAACGGCAGTGTCCTGCCGAGCCACGGCGAGCCCACGATCACCCTCGGCGAGCAGGTCCCGCGCGCCGACCCGGCATACGGCGACTGGCTCCTGGTCGTCGACGACGCCGAGGCCCCGCAGGGCTGGCTGCGCCTCGCCGATGGACCCCGCACGGCCGACGACCTGGCCGACCAAGAGTCGCTGCACCGCGGTGGCACCCTTGCCGTGCAAGGTGGTTCGCTCCGAGCGGCCCTCGACGCGTGCCTCTCATCGCCCTCCGGCCGGGGCGTTGTGGTCGACGAGTCGGGTCGCCTTCAGGGCACGGTCCACCTCGACGAGGTCACCAAGATCATCTCGACCCGCCGCCCCGATGACCCGGGGGTCAGCGCATGACCGGGGCCTTCCTCCCGTATGCCGCGAGCGGGCCACCGAGCTCGTCGCCGCTGGCCTTTCTCAGCTACTTCTTCGACCACTTCAGCCAGGACATGGGGTGGCTGTGGGCG
>JBDTBX010000214.1:0-2854 GCA_039923915.1 Nostocoides sp.
CGTGGTCCCGGTCCCGGTCGGCTCACGCCCAACGTCCGATCGCTGGTCGCCGGCCGAGCCGTTGAGAGGACGCTCTACCGGGCAGCTCTGGTCGGTTCCCCGGCTGAGAATGACAAGCCCATTTGGCCCCGGTGTGATGGTCTGATTTGGCCCCACCCTCGGGTTCGGGTTGTGCTCGCCTCGGCGGGGTGCGTCGGCGGTGGGGCTCAGGTGGCGGCGGCTCCTTTCCTGGCGGTGCGGGTCGCGCGGAGCCGGTAGGAGGCGGTGCCGGTTTGGATGATGTGGGCGTTGAAGGTGAGACGGTCGACGACGGCAGCGGCCAGGCGGGGGTCGGTGAAGGTGGCGCCCCATTCGCTGAAGGGGGCGTTGGAGGCGCACGCGATGGAGGCTCGTTCCTCTCGGGCGGTGATGATTTGGAAGAGGAGCTCGGCGCCGCGTGGGTCGAGGCTGACGTAGCCGACCTCGTCCAGGATGAGCAGGTCGAGGTTGGCGTAGCGGGCTACGACCCTGGAGAGTTGTTTGTCGTCGGCTGCCTCGATGAGTTCGTTGACCAGGGCGGCGGTGGTGACGTACCGGACTCGGCGTCCTTGTTCGGCTGCGGCGGTGCCGAGCGCGATCAGGAGGTGGGTTTTGCCGGTGCCTGAGTCGCCGAGCAGGACCAGGGGTTCGCCGGCGTCGATCCAGCCGCCGGTGGCCAGGTGGGCCAGGGTGGCTGGTGGCAGGTCGGGCAGTGAGGTGGCGTCGAAGTGCTCGAGGCGTTTGGTGCGGGGGAACTTGGCCTCGTTGACCCGCCGGATCCGGCGTCGGGTGTCGCGGTCGTCGCATTCGGCGATGAGGACTTCGGCCAGAAACGCCTTGTGAGACAGACGTTCTCGGGCGGCTGCCTCGGCGATGCGGGTGGACTCCTCCCGGATGGTGGGTAGCCCCAAGAGTTTGGTCGCGGCCAGGATCGCGGCGTCAGCGGCGGGCTCGGTCAACGCGGTCACAGCCGCTCGGGGTGGGGTGGTCTTGGTGTTCATGCGGTTTCTCCTGTCAGGAGCTGGTCGTAGCTGGCCAGGCTGGGTGCGGGCCGGGCCAGCGCCGCGGCGGGGGTTGCGTTGGCAGGCAACGGGGTTGGGGGTGCCGGTGTGGCCTGCGCGGCCAGGTGGGCGCGGGCGGTGACGGCCAGCACGTCCTGGTTGTACTGGCCACTTCGGATCGCCTCGGTCATGGCGTGTGTCACGGCGGCCGCGGGCAGGGTGCGGTGCAGCAGCAGCACGGTGACCAGGGCCCGGGTGCCGGCGGCGTCACCAATGGCCTTACGGGCGCCGTCCCAGAACTGTTGATGGGCGCTGGTGAAGGCGCCGCTGGCGCGGGCGGCGGCCAACGCAGTCGCCCCGGCCAGCGCGCCCGGTTTGCGGGTCAGCACCTCCAGGTAGTGGTCCAACACCAGATCCTCGCTGCCCTTGTGCAGCGACCGGGTGTGGGTGGCCACGACGGTGGCCCCGTCCAGCACGGTGATCATCCGGGCGCCGAGGCGGACCTGCAGCCGGCGTCCGCTGTACCGGGCCGGGACCGAGTAGTACGACTGACGCACACAGACCCGGGCCTTGGCATCGACCCGGCAAAACAGGTCCGTCGCAGCGTCGAAGTCGTTGTCCGGCAACGGATTCAGCAGCGGCGCCTCCCGGGCGGCGGCGGCTCCGACGGTCTCGATCCGGGCCCCGATCCGGCGGGCCTCATCGCGGGCGTCGGCCGCGGCCATCGCCTCGTTCAACGCCGCGATCGTGGGCAGGTGCGGCACCGGGGTCAGGTGTCGGCGTCGGAATCGGCCGATCTCACCCTCGACCCCACCCTTCTCGTGGGCGCCCTCGATGCCCGGCTCGCAAAAGAACGAGTCGTACCCGTAGTGCGACCGCAGCGCCACGAACCGGGGATGCTCGAACCGCTCTCGACCCAACGCCACCCGGATCACCGCCGGCTTGAGGTTGTCGTAGCGGATCATCGAGGTCGGCACCCCACCAAGTCGGGCAAAGGCCTGCACGTGACCGTCCAGGAACGACTCCTGCGCCTGGTTGGCGTAGGCGATGTGCACCGCCCGCCCCGAGTGGGACAGCCGCAGCACGAACATCCACACCTTCATCACCACCCCGCCCAGGACCGCGGTGAACTCCCCGAAGTCGACCTCGGCCTCAGCGGCCGGCGGATGAGTCTGAGGCACCATCACCTCCC
Organism: Nostocoides sp.; assembly: GCA_039923915.1. Classification (GTDB taxonomy): domain Bacteria; phylum Actinomycetota; class Actinomycetes; order Actinomycetales; family Dermatophilaceae; genus Nostocoides. The sequence continues at coordinate 2,212 of JBDTBX010000214.1, forward strand.
GGCGGGCCAAGCCCACCTCGACCTTGAGCCGGGCCACCATCGCTCGCACGCTGGACTCGGCCAGGACCGCCGCATGCTCCTCGATCAGCCGCTGCCAGACCCGGCGCGCGGTATGTCGCTGTTTACGCGGAGCGTCCAGATCCGCGGTCAGCCAGCCCCGCACAATCTCCTCGTACTGGCCCGAGACCGGCGCCGCCCGGTCCGGGATCTTCCGCGGTGGCGGGACCGCATCAGCCAGCGCCGCACGGACCGTGCGCCGATGCACCTTGTGCTTGCCCGCGAGCTGACGGATCGACAACCCCTCATCTCGCTGGTCACGTCGGATACGTTCGAACTGCTCCACTCTCGACATCTCCTTCACCCTCCACGCTTCGGTATCGCCCTAGACAGACGAGACGGAACGTAGAGGAACGGCGGGTCGAGGGTGGAGCCAAATCAAGCCATCAAAGGCCCTCCAACCGGGGCCACTTCAGGCTGGCACACTCACCCGGCGAACACCCCCAGCGACCCAGGGGCCGCCGGCCAACGGACGGTGCAACTCATGGCACACCCGCTGGTCGATGCCCTCAAACCCGCCAGCGCCGACGGGACCCGCGCCCGCAACCCCAGCTACCTGCCCTCGACCACGTTCGCCACCGCCCTG
>JBDTBX010000215.1:0-3840 GCA_039923915.1 Nostocoides sp.
GTGGTCGGAAGGTGCTGAAGATCGCGACGCCGATCGATCCGAAGGCGATGGCGAGAACGCCGGACCACCTGGCCAGCGCAGTCACGGCGCACGCGACCAGGGCGATCGAGCCCATGGCGGTGACCGCGCGAAGCACGATCGCCAGGTCGAACCGATCAACCAGGGCACCGACCCCGGACGCCGCCGCTGCTCCGAGCACGGCGATGGCGACCGAGCAGCCGGCGAGCAGGGCGGGCCCGCCACGCTCGTAGGCGACGACGAACAAGATGATGGGCAAGAGATGTGTCGTCGTCGTCGCGACCGACCAGCCGGCCTGGACGCGGCGGAACGGTGTGATGAATGCCGTGGAGGGCATTCCCCGATTGTGACCGGTTGGTTCGGGCACCGGGGCCGACTTGTGGAAATGCCGCAGGGCACTCGAACCGCCGTCCCTTGGGCCGTTCATCGCGATGGTCGCGCTGCGCGGCTCGGCGTCAAGCAGGCGGCCCACGACACGGCCGTAGAGCAGGGCGACGGGGCCGCGGCCTCGGCTGGGCCCGGACTGGACCCAAGAGGCGGCGTACGGAACATTCCGTATGCCGCGCTCGTGCGCGTGCCTTGGGGCTCAGCGGCCGCGGCGCGAGCCCGCCGAGAAGGCCGCCGCGCCACCGGAGGCCGGCGTGGACGTGCTGTAGGTACGGCCGCCCTGGCGGGACGGCTGGCCGGGGCGGCCCGTCGAGCCGCCGGCCGAACGACCCGAGCCCCCAGTTGAACGGCCAGAGCCGGCGTTGCCGCCACGAGTGCGGCCACCGCCAGCGCCCTGGGCAGAACCACCCAAGCGGTCCGATTCCCGCGCGTCACGGGCGGATTGGCCACCGCGACCGGCGCCGGCGGACTGGCGAGGGGTGGAGCCGGAACGCTCACCACGGGGACGACCCCGGCCGCCGGACGGACTGCGGCCCGCGCCCCGCCCCGCATCGCGACCCGAGTTGCCCGACTCGCTCGCCGGGATCGTGAAGCCGCCGGTGAAGGAGCGGGCGCCGGGCGCCAGCTCCTGGAGCAGCGGGTGGGTGGCATGCACGCGGGTCGTGGTCGGCGTGATACCAGCCTTGCGGGTGAGGTCACGCACGTCGCGGACCTGGTCGTCGGTCATCAGGGTGACGACCGCGCCGGCGGCGCCGGCCCGGGCGGTGCGCCCGGAGCGGTGCAGGTAGGCCTTGTGCTCGACCGGCGGGTCGGCGTGGATGACCAGGCCCACGTCGTCGACGTGGATGCCGCGCGCGGCGATGTCGGTGGCGACGAGGGTCTGGGCAGCACCGGAGTGGAACGCGTCCATCGTCCGGGTCCGGGCGTTCTGGGACAGGTTGCCGTGCAGCTCGACGGCCGGGACGCCCGAGGCGTTGAGCTGGCGGGCCAGCTTCTTGGCGCGGTGCTTGGTCCGGGTGAAGACGATCGTCCGGCCGGGAGCCGCCGTCAGGTCGAGCAGCACCGGGAGGTGGTTGTCGTGGGTCACGTGCAGGACGTGGTGGCTCATCGCCGCGACCGGCGACTGCGCCGAATCCGCTTCGTGCTTCACCGGATTGGTGAGGTAGCGCTTGACGATGACGTTGACGCCGGCGTCGAGGGTCGCCGAGAACAGCATCCGTTGACCGTTGGCCGGAGTCCGGTCCATGATCCGGCGGACACCGGGCAGGAAGCCGAGGTCGGCCATGTGGTCGGCCTCGTCAAGGATGGTCACCTCGACGGCGGACAGGTCGACGTGACCCTGGCCGATGAGGTCCTCGAGTCGGCCGGGGCAAGCGACGACGACGTCGACACCGCGGCGGATCGCGGTGACCTGCGGGTTCTGGCCGACACCGCCGAAGACGGTGCGCGACGTCAGGCCCGCCGCGGCGGCAAGCGGCGCGAGCGCCTCGTCGATCTGCAGGGCCAGCTCACGGGTCGGGGCCAGGATCAGCGCACGCGGGCGACCCGGCCGACGGCCTCGCCCGCTGGCCGTGAGCCGTGCGACCAAAGGCAGGAGGAACGCGTAGGTCTTGCCCGACCCGGTGCGCCCGCGACCGAGCACGTCACGGCCGGCGAGGGAGTCCGGCAGGGTCGCGGCCTGGATCGGGGTGGGGGAGGTGATGGCGCGCGCGGCGAGCACGGCGATGAGATTGGACGGCACGCCAAACGTGCCAAAGGTGTCAACAGACATGGGTTAGCGAAACTCCAACAATGGATGATGCGGGTCGTTCTGCCCGGCGCGGCCGGTGAATCGGGCTGCGGCGCTATGACATTTCAACGCCCAAAAGCAAAGGAGCGAGGGGTCCCATCGACCTCAAAAGGCATCGATAGCAGGAGCAGGCCCGAGGCAGAACTGGGCGGGCCGCTGAGGGCAGTCTACCGGCCCGTAGCGGCCGCCCGGACCACGGCCCTGACGGCCGGCTCGGACCGGGTGCAATGATCGCGGACATGAGCGAGTCGGAAACAGCGGACAGGGTTGTGGAGAGCGCCGGCCTCGAGGCCGTTGTGGCGATGGACGAGGCGGCCGTGCGGGCCGCCGACCGGGCTCACGTCTTCCACTCCTGGAGCGCCCAGGCGCTGATCGATCCGCTCCCCATCGCCTCCGCGCTGGGCTCGTACTTCACCGACTACTCCGGCAAGCGATATCTCGACTTCTCCAGCCAGCTGGTCAACGTCAACATCGGCTACCAGCATCCCCGGCTCGTCGCGGCCATCCAGGAACAGGCGGGACGGCTGTCGACGATCGCTCCGGGGTTCGCCAACGACGCCCGCTCCGAGGCGGCCCGGCTCATCGTTGAGGCGGCCCGGCACAACTCGCCCGCCATGGACAAGGTGTTCTTCACCAATGGCGGAGCCGACGCCAACGAGAACGCCTTGCGGATGGCCCGCCTGCACACGGGGCGGCAGAAGGTCCTGGCGACCTATCGGAGCTACCACGGCGCGACGGCCGGCTCGATCGCCATGACCGGCGACCCGCGACGGTGGGGAAGCGAGCCCAGTGCCCCCGGGGTCAAGCACTTCTGGGGCCCGTACGCGTACCGCAGCGCGTTCCACTCCGAGAACGCCGCGCAAGAGGGTGAGCGCGCCCTCGAGCACCTGCGCGACGTGCTCATGGTGGAGGGCGGCCACACCGTCGCCGCCATCATCTTGGAGACCGTCGTCGGGACCAACGGCATCCTCGTCCCGCCGGACGGCTACCTCGCCGGCGTCCGTGCCCTGTGCGACGAGCATGGCATCGTCCTCATCGTTGACGAGGTGATGAGCGGGTTCGCCCGCGCCGGCGAATGGTTCGCGGTCGACAAATGGGGCGTGGCACCGGACTTGATCACCTTCGCCAAGGGCGTCAACTCCGGCTACGTCCCGCTCGGCGGCGTCATCGTCTCGGGCGACATCGCGGGAAGCTTCGACAACCGCGCCTTCCCCGGAGGGCTCACCTACTCCGGCCACCCACTCGCCTGCGCCAGCGCCGTGGCGAGCATCAACATCTTCAAGGACGAGGGGATCATCGAGCAGGCCCGCGCCCTCGGCGACGTCATCGGTCCCGAGCTGGAGGCCTTGGCCGCCGACCACCCGTGCATCGGTGAGGTCCGTGGCCTCGGTGTGTTCTGGGCCCTGGAGCTGGTCAAGGACCGGCAGACCCGCGAGCCGCTCGTGCCGTTCAACGCCTCCGGTGTTGCGGCCGGGCCGATGAACGAGTTCGCCGCGGCCTGCAAGGAGCGTGGCCTGTGGCCATTCATCCACTTCAACCGGACCCATGTGGTGCCGCCGTGCACGACGACGGAGGCCGAGGTCCGCGAGGGCCTGGCCATCCTCGACCAGGCCCTCAAGGTTGCCGACCAGCACACGTCGGGCAAC
>JBDTBX010000216.1:0-10070 GCA_039923915.1 Nostocoides sp.
CGCTCGTGGAGTACCAGCGCGAGGGCTTCCAGCTGTGGGAGGCGATGACCGAGTCGGTCAAGGAGGACGCGGTCGGAATGATCTACCACGTCGACGTCCAGGTTGACCAGCCAGCCGAGGCCGCACCGCAGCCGATGCACGTGTCGGAGATGTTCGGGTCACTCGGTGCCGGGGCTGGTGCTGGAGACGGTTCTGGTGCTGGTGCCGTCGGCGAGGAGGCGGTCCAGGGCGCGGCCGAGCCGGCCCCGATCGCTGCTGCGGCCCCTGGCGCTCCTGCCGACGCTGCCGCTGCCGCTGCGGTGGAGCCCCCTGCCGAGGCGTACGGCGCCAAGCACGTCGAGGTGCACGGCGTCGGTGTGGAGCGCCCCCGAGCTGTGCGAAAGCTGCACTACACGGCGCCGAGCGACGACGGTGGCGTCGTCGAGCGCGACGTCGTGGCCGGTCGTGGACCCGTGCGCTCGGCCGACGGGACCGATCCGTATGCCGGTACGCCGCGCAACGCGCCCTGCCCCTGCGGCTCCGGCAAGAAGTACAAGATGTGCCACGGGGCCGCCACCAAGGGCTGAGCAGGTTCGGACCTCGACCACGACCAGACGCCGGTCGACGGGTGCGGTTCGTCCAGGTGGTCAGCCGATCCGGGCGACGGTGAGGCGCCAGCGGCCGTCCTGACCGACGAACCGCATCGCCAGGGCGCGCACCCGGTTGCCGTGGACGACGATGACGGTCGCCTCGGCGACCCCATCGGCCGGCTCGCAGAGCAGGACGCGCCGGACGACGGCCGGCCGGCGGGACGCGGGGCGGGCATCCGGTGACTCGGCCAGCCGCCGCTGGACGACCGTGGCCCGGCGGGCGAGCACCGTGTAGACCTCCGGCGTCGTCCACCGGACGAGCTGGACCGGGTTGCGGGTTCCGGCGAGGATCTCGACGACGGCCTGCCCGACGTGAGCCGCCCAGGCGTGTGGGTCGGGCAGGTCGCGACGGGTCGTCGGCTGGATCCCGAACAGCTGATCGTCGGTCTGAGCGGTGAAGTCGACCGCGAGGGCGTCCTGGATGTAGGCCGTCGGCTCCTGCTCGGCCATCAGCTCGGCGTGGGTCTTGTGGCACTCCGGAGGCCGGGACTCGGGAATCGGCCGGATCCGGATGACCGTCGAGTCGCTCACGGGGTCACCGCCCAGCCCGGATGGCGCAGGACCTGCCCCGGGAGGATGAGGTCGGGATCGCCTCCGATGACGTCGCGGTTGGCGGCGAACCACCGGGGCCAGTGCCCCGCGACCTCGGCGTCGGTGGCCTCCGGTCCCAGGTCGCGGGCAGCGATCGCCCACAGCGTGTCCCCGCGGTGCACGACCACGCCGCGGGGAGCGGACAGCCCCGTGCCGGGGGGTGTGAGCACACTCGGGGAGAGGACCGGACGGACGGTGGGACGCGAGGGGACGAAGCCGGGGTCGGGCGCCGGCGCCGAGGTGGTCGAACCGGGCGACGGTGCTGCCGCCGTGACCGGCGCGAATCCGGGGTCGGGCGCCGTGGCCACCACGCCGGCTCGCGGCCCGCCGCCGGTCGTGTCGGCGAGGGCCGTGGTCGGCAGGGCAGCGGTGGCGACCGTCGAGCCGAGGACGAGCGCGACGACCCGGGTCGCCAGCGCGGGCGTCAACCGCTCCGCCGTGCGGGCCGCCCACCGCCCGACCGCGCCCGGCAGGACCGACAGCGCCTCGAGCACCACCCCGATCGCGAACCAGCCCAGCAGCAGCAGCGCACCAAGCGTGAGGAGCAGGGTCAGCGCATCGGCGAGGCCGGCCGGCCCGGGCGCGGAGACCGACGACCAGCGGGCCACCCCCACGACCCAGAGACCGGCCGCGAGGAGGCCGGAGACCGTGGCGGTGCTGCCAACCACGGCGAGTGCGCGGCCGACGGCTACCACGTCCGCGGCGGCTCCAGAGGTTACGTTTGCCTGCATTTGCATGTGGTTGACTGTAGCAGCCTCCGTTCGTTGTGCAACCCGGACGCTGGTCATAGACTCCGGCGCATGGAGTGGGAGGGGCTGTTCGCGGACCTCGAGGCGCAGTGGGAGGCCCAGGAGCGACGCGAGCTGGATGCAGAGGTCGCCGACCGCACGCGCCGAGAGCGCGCACTGGTCGACCTCACGGCCCGCTTGGCAGCGCACCGGACCGGCTCGGTCACCCTGCGCCTGCGGGCCGGTGACCCACTGACCGGAGTGATCGTCGACGTCGGCGACGGCTGGCTCGCCATGACCCGGCCGCGCGGCTCGACCCTCGTCGCCCTCGCCGCGGTCGTCGGCGTCGAGGGGCTGACGTCCCGGTCGCAGGAGGCCGCCGCGGCGCGGCGGTTCGGCCTCGGCCATGCGCTGCGTGGATTGTCGAGGGACCGCGCGACGGTGACCGTCCTCGACGTCGCCGGGGGCCAGACGACGGGCACCATCGACGCCGTCGGCTCCGACCACCTGGAGATCTCGCTGCACCACGGGGACGAACCCCGACGGGAGCCCAACGTGCGCTCGCGCCGAGCCATCCCGTTCGCCGCGGTCGTCAGTGTCTCGATCGCCTGACCGCAACGCCGGGGCCGTGGCGAGCGTCCGGCATACGGGAAGGGGTCAGTCGGCCTCGGTGCCGAACGGGTGCGCCTCGACGAAGGTGCGGGTCTGCGCGTACATGCGCTGGATGTAGCCCTCGAGCTCGGTCGCCTCGACCCGCCACTGCCCCCGACCGCCGACCTTGATCGCCGGCAGGTCGCCGCTGCGGACGAGCGCGTAGGTCTGCGCCGCGGAGATGTCGAGCACCTCCGCGACGTCGGCGAGCTGGAGAAAACGCTTGGGCACGGGGACAAGAATAGGTGGCCGGCGGTTGTGCAGCTCCCGTCATCCACAGGCTCCGTTGCCGACTCCTTGTCCACAGGTGTTGGCGCTCACCGCGCGATCCGGCGCGGACTTTGTCAGACTGCCGGGGCCACACCCGATTTCATCGCGACCTGGGGGTTCCTTCACCATGACCGATCTGGCGAGCCGTCCGGCCAACCGCCTGCGCAAACCGTCCTGGCGTGACAGCCGACTGCTGGCGGGCGTCCTGCTCGTGCTGCTGTGCACGATCGCGGGGGCCGTCGTCGTCGCCCGAGCCGACGACCGCGTGCCGATGTATGCCGCGCGCGTGGCCCTCGTCCCGGGGGAGCCGCTGGGGGCCGCCCAGCTGACCCGGGTCGACGTGCAGCTGGGGTCCGGCGCGAACCAGTACCTCAGCGCCGCCGAGGCGGTCTCCGGCACCGACTTCGTGCTGCGGGAGGTCCGGCCCGGGGAGCTCGTCCCGCGCTCCGCGCTCGGATCGCGGTCCGAGGTGGCTGTCCAGCCGCTCACCATCAACGTCGACGCGACCTCGGCAACCAACCTCGTGCGCGGCTCGCTCGTCGACGTCTATGTCAACCCACCCAGGCCCGGGGTGAGCGGTCCCAACGCGTATGCCGGTCCCGAACTGGCCCTGCACAACGTCTCGGTGGCTGCCAAGCCCGACCGGCGCTCCGGCTTCGGGTCCGGCGGGACCGACACCATTGCCATCTCGATCATGGCGCCGAGCGACAAGGTCGCCACCCTCATCGGCCACGTCGACGACGGCGCCAAGGTGACGGTCGTGCCCGCCCCGGGCGCCGTGACGGGGTCGGGTTCGTGAGCCGGCAGGCGCTCGTCGCCCTCCGGCCCGACGTCGAGAACGCCCTCGTCCGGGCGGCCGAGGCCTCCTCGTCGGTCACCGTGGTCCGGCGCTGCGCCGATCTTGCCGACCTGTTGGCGACAGCTGCGGCCGGGGTCGGTGACCTGGCCTTCGTCTCGGCCGGCGAGCGGTCGCTCGACCGCGCGGCAGTGGCCCATCTCGAGGAGCACCGGGTCGCCGTCGTCGGCGTCACCGCGGCCGGCGACGAGGGCGAGGAGCGGGCCCTGCGGCAGCTCGGCATCGATGCGATCGTCCGGTCCGACGCTGAACCGGGCGAGCTGGATGCGGTCATCGAGAGGTTGCCTGACCTGAAGTCCGATCGTGGAGCCGCCGGAGCCGCCAGAGCCGCCGGAGCCGCCAGAGCCGCCGGAACCGCCGGGCGGCCCTCCGAGGTCGCGGACCAGCCGGGTCGGGCCCCAGGCGACGACACCGCCGACGTTTGCCACGACGGCGACGGACCGAGTGCGGAGCGACCCGGCCGGATCGTCGCGGTCTGGGGACCGCTCGGGTCACCCGGGGTGACGACGGTGGCGGTCAACCTGGCCGCCGAGCTCGCTGAGTCCGGCCAGACGGTCCTGCTCGTCGACGCCAACACGTGGGGCGCGAGCGTCGCCCAGGCCCTGGCCATCATCGAGGAGGCGCCCGGCGTCGCCGCCGCCGCCCGCGCCGCCGACCACGGCACCCTCGACCGATCGGTCCTGGCCCGGCTGGCACCCGTCGTCCGCCCGCGCCTGCGGGTGCTCACCGGGCTGCCCCGCCCCGACCGGTGGCCGGAGCTGAGGGCCGCCTCGGTCGAGGAGGTCCTGCGCCAGGCCCGGACCCTGGCCGACGTCGTCCTCGTCGACGTGGGCTTCTGCCTCGAGGACGACGAGGAGCTCAGCTATGACACGGCCGCGCCGCGCCGCAACGCCGTGACGCTCACGACCCTGGCGATGGCCGCGGAGGTCGTCGTCGTGGGGGCGGCCGACCCGGTCGGGCTCCAGCGGCTCGTGCGTGGAGTCCAGGACCTGGCCGTCGCGCAGGCCCCGCCGCCGACCGTCGTCGTCAACAAGGTCCGGTCCTCTGCGGTCGGCGCCCACCCCGAGCGGGCCATCGGGGAGGCGCTCGAGCGGTTCTCCGGCCTCGCGGACCTGACCTTCCTGCCGTGGGCACCGGACGTCTGTGACGCGGTGATGCTCGCCGGTGACGTGCTCCTCGTCAAGGCGCCGAAGTCCCCGCTGCGGCTGGCGCTCGCCACCCTCGCCCGGCGGTTCGCGCCCGTTCGGGTCTGAGCTGCGCGCCCGGCATACGGGCCGCTTGTCGTTCGTCACGCAGGGCCGCTGCGGGCCGTGGGTGTCTGTCACGATGGGCTCGTGACCGACCGCCTCTCCGCCCTGGACGCCTCGTTCCTCCATGTCGAGGAGCAGACCACGCCCATGCACGTCGGCTCGGTCATGGTCTTCGACACCCCCAAGGGCGGCCTGGACCTCGACCGGCTCGTCGCCCACATCGAGCACCGGATCGCTCCGGTGCCCCGCTACCGGCAGCGGGTCATCGAGGTGCCGGGGCGGATCTCGAACCCGGTGTGGGCCGACGACCCGAGCTTCGACCTCAGCTATCACGTGCGGCGATCCGGCCTGCCGCGGCCCGGCACCGACGAGCAGCTGGAGGAGTTCGTCGCGCGGATCGCATCACGACCGCTGGACCACCAGCGCCCGCTGTGGGAGTGCTACGTGGTCGACGGGCTCGAGCACGGCCGGTTCGCGATCGTCACCAAGACGCACAACGCACTCGTCGACGGGGTCAACGCGGTCGACCTGGCCCAGCTGATCCTCTCCGGTGACCCGGCGGAGGAGCCCGAGGCGGCGTTCGGCGACAGCTGGCGCCCGCGGAACCCACCGGGCGACCTGACCCTCATTGGCGACGCCCTGGCCGACATGGTCCGCCGGCCCACCCAGGTCGTCGAGACGGTGCGTGGCGGGATCGCCGACGCCCAGGCAACCGGCGCGCGTGTGCTCGGGGCGCTCGGCAACGTGGTGTCGACCCTCGCCCGCGCCTCGGCCCGGCCGGCGCCGTCGTCGCCGCTCAACGTGCGGGTCTCCGGCGCGCGGCGGTTCGTCATGGTCGGGACCGATCTCGAGGAATACCGCAACGTCCGATCGCACCTGATGAAGGGCCGGTTCGCCGAGGACGTCACGATCAACGACGTCGTCCTCGCGACGATCGCCGGCGCGCTGCGGGCCTGGCTGCTCACCCGCGGCGAGCCGGTCAACCCGGCGACGACCGTGCGCGCCATGGTGCCGGTCAGCTTCGAGTCCGAGTCCGACACCGACTCGACCGCGGTCGGTGGCGGGTTGCGCGCCTGCTTCATCGACCTGCCCGTCGGGGAGCCCGGCCCCTCGATGCGCCTGCACCAGATCGCGTTCGCCATGCGCCAGCAGATGGAGACCGGGGTGGCCGTGGGGGCAGAGACGCTCGCCTCGATCGGTGGCTTCGCCCCCCCGACCCTGCACGCGCTCGGGGCCCGGCTCGGCGGCGCAGTGTCCCGTCGCCTCTACAACCTCGTCATCACCAACGTTCCCGGCCCGCAACGGCCGCTGTATGCCGCCGGTGCCAAACTCGTCGCGACCTACCCGGTCATGCCGCTCGGCCGTGGCCAGGGCCTCTCGATCGGGCTCACCTCCTACGACGGTGGCGTCTACTACGGCCTGCTCACCGACCGCGACGCCCTCCCCGACGCCGACGTCCTCGGCCAGTGCATCCTCGACGCGCTCGCCGAGCTGCGCGACAGCAACCGGTCCAAGCGGATCTGATCCCGGGTGGTGCGACCCGACACGTCCCTGCACGCCACAATGGCGCCATGACCCAGACCCGGATCTATCTCCCGCTCTCGCCCGCCGACGTGGCCGCCCTGGTCGGCTCCGGAGAGGTGTCACCGAGCAGCGCGTTTGCCGTGACGCCGGCCCTGCGCTCGGACCTTCCGACCGCGGACGAGGAGGAGCGGGAGTACGCGGCGATGGGGGACGCAGCGGCGAGTGCTGCCGAGGCATGGGGCGGAGCCGGCGGCGGCAAGCGGGTCGTTGCCGCCGCGGACGTCGACGCGGCAGCCGTCCTGGTGTCCCCGGCGCGTCCCGGGGAGGCCCGGTCGCTCGTCCGAGTGCAGGGCCCGGTCCCGCTGCGCCGGATCGTGTCGCTGCACATCGACGAGAAACCCGGTGGTGACGGCGACCTGCTCTGGTACGACGTGACCGAGCTCGCCGAAGTGGCGCGTCAGCTCCGCTGACCGACCGACCCGCGGATCGACCGCCCTGCAGGCGTCCGGCACACGGGATGTCTGCTGCCGCAGTCGTGGTCGGGGTGAGTCGGGTGGACGGTCACGCCGCCAGCCTCCACGGTCGACCTGACAGCGTGCGACGATGGCGGGGACCAGCCCGTAGCGCCCCTGGCGCACACCCTCGCCGAAGGAGCCGTGACCTCGCATGGATGCCGTCACCAGCGTCCCCGTTCCCGTCAACGAACCCATCCACGACTACGCCCCAGGGAGCCCGGAACGGGCCGCGCTGGAGGTCGCCCTCGTTGAATTGGGTTCTGCCCCAAGGGATCTGCCGCACACGATCGGTGGCAAGCGGGTCGCGGGGACCGGCAAGGCGATCGCGGTGCGCCAGCCGCACGCGCACCGCAAGGTGCTCGGCACGCTGCGCAACGCCTCGGTGGCCGAAGCGCGGTCAGCCGTCGACGCGGCCAAGGCGGCCGCCCCGTCGTGGCGCTCCCTGTCCTTCGACGACCGCGCCGCGATCCTGCTCAAGGCGGCCGAGCTGCTCTCCGGGCCGTGGCGCGCCCGGCTGAACGCCGCCACCATGCTCGGGCAGTCCAAGACGGCATACCAGGCCGAGATCGACAGCGCGTGCGAGCTGATCGACTTCTGGCGGATCAACGTGCACTTCGCCCGCGAGATCCTCGCCGAGCAGCCGCCGCTCAACGCCAAGGGGGTGTGGAACCGCAGCGACCACCGGCCGCTCGAGGGCTTCGTCTACGCCGTCACTCCGTTCAACTTCACCGCGATCGCCGGCAACCTGCCGACCGCCCCGGCGCTCATGGGCAACACCGTCGTCTGGAAGCCTTCTCCCACACAGCAACTGGCTGCACAGGTCACCATGGAGCTGCTCGAGGCTGCCGGGATGCCACCCGGTGTCATCAACCTCGTCGGCGGCGACGGACTCAACGTCTCCAAGGTCGCCCTTGCAGACCGCGACTTCGCCGGCCTGCACTTCACCGGCTCGACGCCGACCTTCCAGCACCTGTGGCGCGAGATCGGGACCAACCTCGACCGCTACCGCACCTACCCGCGGATCGTCGGGGAGACCGGCGGCAAGGACTTCATCCTCGCCCACCCCAGCGCCGACCCCGACGTGCTCCGCACCGCGATGATCCGCGGCGCGTTCGAGTTCCAGGGCCAGAAGTGCTCCGCGGCCTCCCGCGCCTACGTGCCACGATCACTGTGGAAGCAGATCAAGGACGACCTCGCCTCGATCACCGACGGTCTGCCCCAGGGCGACGTCACCGACCTGTCCAACTTCATGGGCGCCGTCATCGACGACCGGGCGTTCGCCAAGCACAAGGGCGCCATCGACCGGGCCCACGCGACCTCCGGCGTCAACGTGGTCGCTGGTGGCACCTACGACGACTCCGAGGGCTATTTCATCCGTCCGACGGTGCTGGAGATCGACGACCCGGCCGATGAGTCGTTCCGCACCGAGTACTTCGGCCCGATCCTGTCCGTCCACGTCTACAACGACCGCAGCTACGACAAGGTCCTGGACCAGATGGAGTCCTTCGCCTCCTTCGCCCTGACCGGCTCGATCATCTCCCAGGACCGGCACGTCATCGCCGACGCGACCGAGCGCCTCCGCTTCGCCGCCGGGAACTTCTACATCAACGACAAGCCGACCGGCGCGGTCGTGGGCCAGCAGCCGTTCGGTGGCGGTCGCGCGTCGGGCACCAACGACAAGGCCGGTGCCGCCCAGAACCTCATGCGCTGGACGTCGACCCGCTCGATCAAGGAAACCTTCGTCCCCCCGACGAGCCACCGCTACCCCCACATGGCCTGACCCCGCCGGGCGGCGGCGAGGCAGTTGTCCGGCCGAGCGGGGCCAGCAGCGGGGGCGAGATCTGTCAGAGGCGCTGGCGGATCGCGGCGAACTCGAGCTCGATGCCCGCCTTGAGGGCCGGCGCTGCGGACTGCTCGACCTTGCCACCGACGAGCGGGATGCGGGCCCTCAGCTCGCCGGTCACGGACTGCACGCTGCCGCTGCCGGCGGGGGAGAGCGACAGGGTCCCGTCGAGCCGGATGGGGACATCGTCAATGGTCAGCGTCAGGACGCCCGAGCGGGAGCCGTCGGCGGCGGCCGGCCCCCAGTCCTGCACCTCGGTGAGTTTGAGGTGGCTGCCGACGAAGGTCCGGACGAAGTCGGGGAGGTCGTCGGTCGGCAGCACCCGGTGCGAGGTGACGACCGTGCGATCGCCGCGGGTGGCCACGGCAGCGGACGATCCGGGCGTGTCCGCGATCGATGTCTGGAACTCGGTGTCGCCGATGATCGCGAACACCTGGTCACAGGGGGCGGCAAACTCGCCGCTCGTGGTGAGCATCATGGAGCCCACTATGTCCTATGCCGGTGGCTCACCTCAGGCTTGACGCGGCCGACGTGAGCCGGCCGACCGAGTCGGCGAGGGCGCCGTGCAGGGCGGCACGCGTCGTCGCCAGGCGGTGCTGGAGGTCGTGCAGGGCGGCAGCCAGGGCGGCCCGCTCGGACTCGGTGCGGGCGATCTGCCCCGAGTCGGCCAGCCCGCGCACCCCCGGGGCAAGGACGACACCGCTCTCGGCGACCACCAGCCCGGCGGCCCCGGCCCGGGCCGCGATGCCGACCTCCTCCTCGAGCAGGCCGGCGAGGTCGGTGCTGTGTCGTTGGAGGAGGGCGCCGACGGTCGAGGCCTCCGCGGCGACCGTCGAGGTGGCTGCAGCGAGCACGTCCCCGCGGCGGCGAGCACCGACCGAGGCGCGCCCGACCCACTCACCCTGCAGACCGGCATACGCCGAGGTCGTCCGCGTCGCGTCGGTCCGCAGCCCGCTCCCGAGCCGGAGGAGGAGGCCGCCGGCCACGGACAAGGATGCCGGATCCCCGCCGACGGTCACCGGTTGCCGCCGGCCTGGTCGAGGGCGGATCGGGACACGACCGATGCGGCGGAGGCGGACTCGGTAGCGACGGTGCGCAGCGCCAGGGCCTGCTCGGCCGCCTCCGCCCCGATCGCCCGCAGCGCGTCGAGGACGTGGTCGACCCAGGCGTCGAGGTGGTGCTGGAGGGTCGGATCACCGGCGAGGACGGGTTG
>JBDTBX010000217.1:0-2943 GCA_039923915.1 Nostocoides sp.
AGCGAGGAGGCTCGCCTGCGCCGACGCTCCACCGAGCTCCACGGCGATGCCGACGCCAATTCCGTTGCAAGAACACGGGATCAGATCGTCAAGCGGGATGCAGCCGACGCGACGATGTCCGAGTTCACCGTGGCCGCCGACGGCGTGACCGCCGTCGACACCTCCGACCTCGACTTCGATGCGAGTGTGGCGGCGGTCCTTGCCGTCGTGCGTGCCGCAGGCGGCTCCCGCTCGTGACCGACGTGGCGGCCGACGGCCTGGCGTAGGAGACAATGGTGGACCCACCATCTTTGAAGGATCCCGCGTGAGTGACCACACCCCTACCCCCGACGAGCTCGAGGCCGGACCCCTCGACCGATCCGCCGACGGGTCGGTCGAGCGCGCACTGCGGGTCGGGCTGAACGACTTCGAGCTCGATGACGCCGACCTGGCCCTGCTCGACCGCAGCGACGCTGACCTCGACGACGACGGGCCGGCCGGGCCGCTGCCTGTTGTGGCCGTTGTCGGCCGACCCAACGTCGGCAAGTCGACCCTTGTCAACCGGATCATCGGCCGTCGCGAGGCGGTCGTCGAGGACGTCCCGGGCGTCACCCGTGACCGGGTCGCGTATGCCGCGGAGTGGACCGGACGCGACTTCACCCTCGTGGACACTGGTGGCTGGACCGTCGACGCGACAGGGATCCACCTGCGCGTCGCCGAGCAGGCCGAGATCGCGGTCCAGCTGGCCGACGTCGTCCTGTTCGTCGTCGATGCCGTCGTCGGTGCGACCGACGACGACGAGTCAGTGGTCCGCCTGCTGCGTCGCTCCGGCAAGCCGGTCGTCCTCGTCGCCAACAAGGTCGACGACCAGCGCTCCGAACTCGAGTCCTCGGCGTTGTGGAACCTCGGGCTGGGCCAGCCGTGGCCGGTCTCGGCGCTGCACGGCCGCGGCAGCGGCGACGTCCTGGATGCCCTGCTCGAGGTGCTGCCGGAGTTCTCCGAGGTCGGCGACAACTACCGGGCCGGGGGTCCCCGACGCGTCGCGCTCGTGGGCCGGCCCAATGTCGGCAAGTCCTCGATGCTCAACAAGCTCGCAGGCTCGGAGCGGGTCGTGGTCGACAGCGTGGCCGGCACCACCCGCGACCCCGTCGACGAGCTGATCGAGCTCGGCGGCAAGACGTGGCGCTTCGTCGACACCGCCGGTATTCGGCGCCGGGTGCACCAGACCCGCGGCGCCGACTTCTATGCCTCACTGCGGACCCAGACGGCGCTGGAGAAGGCCGAGGTGGCGGTGGTCCTCATCGACGCCTCCGAGCCGATCGCCGAACAGGACATCCGGGTCATCCAGCAGGTCATCGACGCCGGGCGCGCCCTCGTGGTCGCCTACAACAAGTGGGATCTGCTCGACGAGGAGCGGCGCCACTATCTCGAACGCGAGATCGATCGCGAGCTCGTCCAGATCCCGTGGGCCCCCCGGGTCAACGTCGCTGCCCGGACGGGTCGGCACATGGACCGGCTCGTCCCCGCCATCGAGACCGCGCTGGCCTCATGGGACTCCCGTATCTCCACGGCTCGGCTCAACGCCTTTCTCGGCGAGGTCGTTGCCGCCCACCCGCACCCGGTCCGGGGCGGCAAGCAGCCCCGAATCCTCTTCGCCACCCAGGCCAGCACCCGCCCGCCGCGGTTCGTCCTCTTCTCCTCGGGGTTCATCGAAGCCGGCTATCGGCGATTCCTCGAGCGGCGCGTCCGTGAGGAGTTCGGCTTCGAGGGCACCCCGATCGAGATGTCCGTCCGGGTCCGGGAGAAGCGCAAGCGCTGAGCCCACCGATCCAAGGTGAGCACCCGGCATACGCCGACGATTTTGCGCCATGCGCTGATCGTGACCAGACCACCTCACATGTCAACGCCTCTGGTCAGGACCACCGCGGTGGCGTGGAGGTGGCCTGACATCGCCGCCCGTGCCGGCACAGCCGACGGCAAACTCGGGCGGCAAACCCAATTGGGAGGGTCTGTATGCCGTGCGCTAGGGTTGCGCTCGCTCTCGGGGTCTCCCTGGGGCGAGCCACGGGCTGTGGCGCAGCTTGGTAGCGCACTTGACTGGGGGTCAAGGGGTCGCAGGTTCAAATCCTGTCAGCCCGACCACACTGGAGCCTGACCTGAACACACAGGTCAGGCTCCATTTTGATGCGCCCTGAGGCCGTGAGACCGAACCGGAGGAGGAACCTCCATTGGCTTTTATCGATGTGACCCGCCCGGTGCACGGTCCGGCTGGCAGCGCCGGGCCCTAGGGTCGAGCCCATGCAGGAACACAAGCGGTTCGACGACGAAGCAGCGACGTGGGACGACGCCGTCGGCCACGAAGAGCGGCAGGTCGCGGTGGCCAAGGCGATCGAGGAGGCCATTGACCTCAGTCCTCGGATGAACGTGCTCGACGTCGGCGCTGGCACCGGTCGGCTGAGCATTTTGCTCGCCGGCCGGGTCGGCTCTGTTGTCGTGACCGATCCCTCCGCTGGAATGGTGCAGGTAGCACGGGAGCGGATCGAGGCGGCCGATCTCGGTGACCGACTGCGCGCTGTGCAGGTAGACCTCACGACAGACCCGCTCGATGGCGCCTACGACGTGGTGTGGAGCTCCATGGCGTTGCACCACGTTCAGGACCTGGATGCGCTGCTGCGGTCCGTGGCGGGGCTCTTGGTCATCGGTGGTCGGTTGGCCATCGCGGACCTGGACGAGGATCCCGACGGCGCCTTCCACGCCGAGAAGGTCGACTTTGACGGACATCACGGGTTCGACAGGCAACGCCTCGCCGAGCAGTTGGCCCACGCCGGATTCGCCGACGTCAGCTTTGTTGACGCCACAACCATCCTCAAGGGGGACAGCGAGTTCGGCGTGTTTTTGTGCACGGCGACCAAGGTTGCATGAGGCCAGCGGAATAGCTGAGTGGGCCAAGACGATGGGTTCGTG
>JBDTBX010000218.1:0-6050 GCA_039923915.1 Nostocoides sp.
GCCCTCGTCGAGGTATGCCACCGCGATCTGGCCGTTCTCGCGGTCGGCGATCTGGGCGAGGAGCGGGAGTGGGTTGTGCGGCGCGATGAGGTCGAGCGACTCACCCGGCCCGATGGCTTCGAGAGCACCGAAGACGGTGGCGTGCCGGATCCGGTGCGGGATCGCGCGGACGTCGAGCTCGGGGACCGCCTCGTCCTCGTGGCAACCGCAGGCCGCGGTCGTGTCGGTCAGGGGGAGGTCGCGGGTCTGGTTCATGGTGACTCCGTGTACGTGGTGGTGGTCTGCTTATTTATCACAGTGAGTACTGTGCAAAATACTCCGGTCAACGGCCATCACCAAACCGGCGCTGACGCGACCGGACACAGTGAGACCGCCGAGGGGCAAAACCGTGTGCGTTGGGCACCCGGCATACGGGATCATCGCTCGGGTGGGCCATCTCGACATCAACAACGTGGGCTTCGTGCTGCCGGACGGGCGGCCGCTGCTCGACGAGGTGACCTTCCGGGTCGGTGAGGGTGCCAAGGTCGCGCTCATCGGACCCAACGGCACCGGCAAGACCACCCTCACCAGGATCATCAGCGGCGACCTCGTGGCCGCCCAGGGGGCGATCACGCGGTCTGGTGGCCTCGGGATCATGCGCCAGTTCATCGGCTCGATCCGCGACGACTCCACCGTGCGCGACCTGCTCGTGTCGGTGGCGCCCGACCGGGTCCGGCACGCCGCCACCACCGTCGACCGCGCCGAGCTGGCCATGATGGAGCGCGACGAGGTGGCCGACCAGATGGCCTACGCGCAGGCGCTCGTCGACTGGGCCGACGTCGGCGGCTACGACCACGAGACCCTCTGGGACACGGTCACCGTGTCGGCGCTCGGTGTGCCCTACGAGCAGGCCCAGTGGCGCCGGGTCTGCACCCTCTCCGGCGGCGAGCAGAAGCGGCTCGTGCTGGAGGCCCTCCTTCGCGGGCCGGACGACGTCCTCGTCCTCGACGAGCCCGACAACTACCTCGACGTGCCGGCCAAGCGCTGGCTCGAGGAGCAGCTGCGCGAGTCGTCCAAGACCGTCCTGTTCATCAGCCACGACCGCGAGCTGCTCGCGCGCGTGGCAACCCGGGTCGCGACCCTCGAACCGCACGCGACGGGCAGCTCGGTATGGGTCCACCCCGGCCGGTTCACGACCTACCAGCAGGCCCGCGAGGACCGCAACGACCGGCTCGATGAGCTGCGTCGGCGCTGGGACGAGGAGCATGTCAAGATCAAGGAACTCGTCGCGATGCTCAGGATCAAGGCGACCTACAACGACGGGATGGCGTCTCGCTACCGGGCCGCCCAGACCCGGCTGCGCATGTTCGAGGAGATCGGGCCGCCGGAGGAGATCCCGCTGCGCCAGAACGTCCGGATGCGGCTCACCGGGGGGCGGACCGCCAAGCGCGCGGTCGTCGTCGAGCAGCTCGAGCTCGCAACGTCTGCGGATGTGCGGGCCCACTCCCCCGTCGAGGCGGACGCAACGAGGGCGACGGTGCTCATGAAGCCCTTCGACGCCGAGTTGTGGTTCGGCGAGCGGATCGCCGTGCTCGGGAGCAACGGCTCGGGCAAGTCGCACTTCCTGCGGCTGCTCGCGTGCGGTGGCAGCGACCCCGACAAGGAACACCAGCCGGTCGGCGACGTCCGACCCGCGCCCGTGCGGCATACGGGCGTATGCCGCCTTGGCTCGCGTGTCCGCCCCGGCTGGTTCGCCCAGACCCACGACCAGCCGGCGCTCCACGGCCGGACCCTGCTCGAGATCCTGCACCGCGGCGACGAGCACCGAGCCGGGCGGCCGCGCGAGGAGGCGGCCAAGGTCCTTGACCGCTACGGGCTGGCCCGGGCCAGCGAGCAGACCTTCGACAGCCTCTCCGGCGGCCAACAGGCGCGATTCCAGATCCTGCTCCTCGAGCTGTCCGGAGCGACCCTGCTGCTCCTCGACGAGCCGACCGACAACCTCGACCTGCACTCTGCCGAGGCGCTCGAGGACGCACTCGACGCGTTCGAGGGGACGGTCGTCGCCGTGACCCACGACCGGTGGTTCGCGCGCCAGTTCGACCGGTTCCTCGTCTTCGGGGCCGACGGCCGGGTCACGAGCAGTGACGAGCCGACCTGGGACGAGGGCCGGGTCCACCGTCCCCGCTGACGGTGACGACCCCCTGGCCGGCGCGCAGACTAGTCCTTGGCGGGGCGGCCGCCCACGTCGACCGGCACCCCGTCGACGGGGGAGCCGTACTCGGGGGCGTACTTCTGGCTGTGGCGGAAGGTGTCGATGAACTTCTGCAGGCGCGGATCGGTCGCCGAGTCGACCTTGAGCTGGTAGCCCCACGAGCTGATCACGATCGGGCTGGACAGGTCGTTGCTGGCCCACGGGGTCAGGTCCATGAAGCGGTTGGACGCCCCGGCTCCCTCATCGATCATGGTCTGCTTGAGGACGAGGTCGGTCAGGGTCGAGAGGTCGGCGGCTGGCAGGTTGGGGCGGTAGGTGATCCACACGGCGCCGTGCTCGAGGTTGTGGACGGCGCGCTCAGTGGGGACGGGCACGGTGTAGATCCCGGCATTCATCCAGGTGGCGTTGTGCGGCCCGCCGACCGGGGGGACGACTGAGTACGTGACGGGGCCCGGGACGTGGTCATGAGTGAGGGTGCCGACCCCGGCCGTACCGGGGCCCGGGTAGCCGGCCGTGTCGTAGGCGATGACCCCGTCGACGCCGGTCGTGTTCGGCACGGTGTCGACCTTTTGCTCGACGGTCGTGGTGCCGGTGACGGCCGATGGCACGACCTGCGCAGCCGACGCCGTCGTCGCCTTCTTGTCGCTCTTGATGGCGACCACGATGGCTACGACGATGGCGACGATGATGAGCGCCGACCCCCCTGCGATCATCATCGTCCGACGGCGCTGCTTGGCCGCCTGCGCCTTGGCCAGCGCCGCGAGGCGGGCCCTGCGCTCGGCGTCTGCTGGGTTTGTCGTCTTCTTCGCCACGGGCACACCGTATGCGACGTCGCCGGCGCCGAGCGGGGCACCCACCCCCTATCGGCGCTCGCGTCGCAGTGCGGGCCGGTAGAACCAGAAGCCGAGGACGCTGACCAGGCCGGCCGTGACCATGGCGGTCGGAGTCGACGTGGTCTGCGCCAGGAGACCGAGGAGCGGTGAGACGAGCGCGCCACCGACGAACATGACCATCGAGTTCATCGACAGGACGGTCGACCGGTTGGTCGCATCGGCCTCCCGGTGCAGCAGGGTCGAGTGCATCGGCCCGCCTGCTCCGTGCACGGCATACGTGAGCAGGTATGCCGTGATGAGACCGGCGACGCCGGTGGCCAGCCCCATCGCGGCGGCACCGAGGCCGTTGAGGATTCGGCACGCGATGGCGGCCCGCACCACCCCGATCCGCCCACTGACCCGGGCGATGAGCGCGGCGCCGAGTGCTGACATGGCCCACGCGCCCGCAGCGGCTGGGCCCAAGACCTCACCGGCCCGGGACTCGCTGCCCAACAACTCGCTGAGCCGGATCGGTTGGAACGTCTCGAACACGGTCATCGCCGTGACCCAGAAGAACTCGACCGTCACCAGGCCGGCGAGGATTTTGTTGCGGCGCAACAGGTTCAGTCCGCTGCCGATGACGTGGGGGACCTCACGGACCGACGCCAGGACCCCTCGTTCGGCGGCGCCGGTCGAGGTCGCGGGGCGGAACTCCCGCAGCAGGGAGGCGGTGAGCACGAGATGCACGACGTTGAGGCCGACGAACGCCATGAGCGGCAGTTCGAGGGCGCTGCGCCCCGTGATCGGATGCCAGGCGACCAGGATGCCGGACACGACGGCACCGGCACCGATCGCGCCCGAGAGGACGGCACTTTGCACTGACAGGGTCGGCGCGACCTCGGCGTCGGGCTCGGTGGCGTGCACCGTGTCGACGAACCAGGCGTCCATCGGCCCGGAGTCCAGGGCCCGGTAGACGCCCATAGACATGGCCGCGACGACGAACCCCCAGAAGGTGTGCGCTCGCAGGTAGAGCAGGCCGACGCCGATGTTGACGACGCCGGCGACGAGCAGGACCGGTCGGCGACCGACGGCGTCGGCGAACCCACTGGTAGGGAGCTCGAGGAGGAAGACGACGATCCCGGAGAACGCGGCATACGACGTCGTCTGGGCAACCGAGAGCCCGCGCTCCAGGGCCAGCAGGGAGAACAGCCCGATGACGAGGCCGACGGGGAACCAGCGGGTGACGGTGAGGGTGAGATAGACCCGGCGCGCGACTGCCGGTGCGAGCGGGCCGGTCACGGGCGGGGCGGCCGGTCGAGGTCGATGGGATACATGACGGTCCAGACCGACACCCGGCGCGCGGCCGGGTTCCCTTGGCCCACCCGGCGATAGCGCCTGACGACCTCGTCGATCTCGGCATACATGGCCGCCACCTGCTCTGCCGTGGCCACGACGTGGTCGTCGTTGACCGCGAGTGCGTCGCGCCAGGCGAGGGGCCAGGACGCCTCGACGTCGAGCCACCGCTCGGACCGGTCGCCGAGGTGTCGGATGTAGTCGCGGCTGAGCCAGTTGAGGGCGGTCTCGGCATCCTCGTCGCCGGCCACGTCGCTCATCGCGAACTGGTGGGACTCGCTCGCCGGCCGCCACAGCCGGCGCCTGCCCTCTCCCCGCCCCGTGTCGACGACGAGCCCGACCGCCTCCAGCTTGCGCAGGTGGTAGGAGGTCGCGCCCGAGTTGGTGTCGAGGTCCGCGGCGAGTTGGGTCGCGGTGGCTGTGCCCCGGTTGCGGAGCCGGCCGAGCAGGCGTGAGCGGAGCGGGTGGGCGAGGACGCGCAAGGCAGCGGCGTCCAGGCGCAGGCCCTCGGGGAGCGGTTCATCGGTCGACATGGTGTGCACAATACCTTTGCATAGTCTATTTGCACAAGTATTCTGCAAAGAGTGACCGCGCATCATCTGCGCAGGTCAGGTGCCGTATGCCGGTTGCCCGCCAGCGATTTGGGCGCCCGGGAACGGCACCGTAAACTGGGGACTGTTGTGCCGCGCGCCCCTCCCGGGCGAGAGTCACCCGCCCGCGAGTCGAGCGCTGACGGCATACGACCGATCCGCCAGCGGCTCTCATCGGCCATCCTCCGACAAACGTAAGGCAACTTTCGTGCGTACCTTCACCCCCAAGACGGCGGAGATCACCCGCCAGTGGCACGTCATCGACGCCACTGACGTCGTGCTCGGCCGGCTCGCCAGCCAGGCTGCCGTGCTCCTGCGCGGCAAGCACAAGACGACGTTCGCCCCGCACGTCGACACCGGTGACTTCGTCATCATCATCAACGCCGACAAGGTCGTCCTCACCGGCAACAAGGCCCAGCAGAAGAAGGCCTACAGCCACTCCGGGTACCCCGGCGGTCTGCGCGCGGTCTCCTACACCGAGCTGCTTGACAAGTTCCCCGTCAAGGCCGTCGAGAAGGCGATCCGTGGCATGGTCCCGCGGACGTCCCTCGGCCGTCAGCAGCTGACCAAGCTGAAGGTCTACGTGGGCGCCGAGCACCCGCACGCCGCGCAGCAACCCAAGCCCTTCGAGATCACCCAGGTGGCCCAGTAATGTCCGAGAACATCACCGACATCGACGGCGACGACGTCGAGCTGACCGAGTACACGAGCGAGTCCGAGGGCCCGGTCTCGAGTGAGCCCGCCCGCCGCCCGTCCGCCTCGGCACCCGGCGCCGCCACCGGTCGTCGCAAGCAGGCCATCGCCCGCGTCCGGATCGTCCCGGGCACCGGCGAGTGGACGATCAACGGCCGCACCCTGGAGAACTACTTCCCCAACAAGGTGCACCAGCAGATCGTCGCCGAGCCGTTCACCATCCTCGAGCTCGACGGCGCCTACGACGTGCTCGTCCGGGTCCACGGCGGTGGCCCCTCGGGCCAGGCCGGTGCGGTCCGGCTCGGTATCGCCCGCTCGCTCAACGGCATCGACGAGGAGCTGAACCGGCCGACGCTGAAGAAGGCCGGCTTCCTCACCCGTGACGCCCGGGTCCCCGAGCGCAAGAAGGCC
>JBDTBX010000219.1:0-5054 GCA_039923915.1 Nostocoides sp.
AGCTGTGCGACACCACGTGTTCGCTGCCGGGATCGCAGACGAGCATCGTGGCGTGGACGAAGGCCGAGTGCCGCAGGGCCGGGTTGAGCGCCTTCCACTCGGCCTCGGCGATCCACACGCCGTGGCGCACCGAGGTCCAGCCGCCCTTGCGTGGCTCGATGCCGCTCCGCCGCAGTGGTCCGGCCAGATATAGGCCGCTGGGGTCGAAGGGAACAGGTGCATTGGGTCCGAGCATCGCCACAGGGTGCCACGAATCGGATCGTGCGCCGCGGAGTTTTCCACAGGCAGGTTCAGGCAGGCGGCTGCGGAGCGCCAGTTCACCCGGCCGCCGGAACAGCGCCGTGGCGCTGATGGTGAGCCGAGGCGTCGACATGTCGACGCGGTTGGTCAGGACGAGCGCCGTGGCGCTGATTTGTGGAAGGAGTGGGAATGCCACCGGGGGCAGGTCGGCTGGGACCGGGTACGCCACGGGACGGGGTCCGATGGGGAACCCGGCCCCGCGGCATACGGATGTTGCTGTGGGTCAGACCTGCGCGGAGTCTCCGTCGACCACCGACGCCTTCTCGAGGTCGACCTCGGCCGGCGCCGGAGCCGGGGCGCCGTCGAAACGCGCGACCGCACCTTCGTCGTCGCCATCGCCACCGCCGATGGCCAGGTCACGGCTCTTGGTGACCGCGACGGCCGCGACGATGATGACGAACGCGGCACCGGCGATGCCGTAGCGGACCGTCGAGTTGGCGCCGTCACCGAGGCTCAGGTTGACAATGGCCGGGGCGATGAGCACCGAGACGAGGTTCATGACCTTGAGCAGCGGGTTGATGGCCGGGCCGGCGGTGTCCTTGAACGGGTCACCGACCGTGTCACCGATGACGGTGGCCTCGTGGGCCGCGCTGCCCTTGCCGCCGTGGTGGCCGTCCTCGACGATCTTCTTGGCGTTGTCCCACGCGCCACCGGAGTTGGCGAGGAAGACCGCCATCAGGCAGCCGGTACCGATCGCGCCGCCCAGGAAACCGGCCAGCGGGCCGATGCCGAGGCCGAAGCCGACGGCGACCGGGGTGAGCGCAGCGAGCAGACCAGGAGTCGCCAGCTCACGCAGCGAGTCCTTGGTGCAGATGTCGACGACCTTGCCATACTCCGGCTTCTCGGTGTAGTCCATGATGCCCGGGTGCTCGCGGAACTGGCGACGCACCTCGAAGACGATGGCGCCGGCCGCGCGGGTCACCGCGTTGATGGCCAGGCCAGAGAAGAGGAAGACGACAGCGGCACCGAGCAGCACGCCGACGAGGGTGTTCGGGGAGACGATCTCGGTCGAAAAGGTCTGGACCACCTTGGCGCCGGGGTTCTCGGTGAGCCTGAGTTTGCCGACCGCCGTCTGCCACGCGTCGGAGTAGGAGCCGAACAGGGCGGTCGCCGCGAGGACAGCGGTCGCGATCGCGATGCCCTTGGTGATCGCCTTGGTCGTGTTGCCGACCGCGTCGAGCTCGGTGAGGATCTTGGCGCCCTCTTCGTCGACGTCACCGGACATCTCGGCGATGCCCTGGGCGTTGTCGGATACCGGCCCGAAGGTGTCCATGGCGACGATGACGCCGACCGTCGTGAGCAGGCCGCAGCCGGCCAGTGCGACGAGGAACAGGGAGAGCGCGACCGAGCCGCCACCGAGCAGGAAGGCGAGGTAGACGGCGCCGCCGATGATGGCTGCGGTGTAGACGGCCGACTCGAGGCCGACGCCGATACCGGACAGGACGACGGTGGCCGCGCCGGTCAGCGAGGTGCGGGCGACGTCCTTGGTCGGGCGCTTGTCGGTGCCGGTGAAGTAGCCGGTGAGCCACAAGATGATGCCGGCGAGCACGATGCCGATGATGACGGCGAGCACGGCCGTGACCCGCGGGTCCCCCGCGAGTGCACCGATCGTGGTGTCGGCGGTGCCCAGGCCCTTGAAGGTGTCGGGCAGGTAGGTGAAGGCGACGATCGCGGACAGCACGGCCGAGATGGCGGCCGCGATGTAGAAGCCACGGTTGATCGCCGAGAGAGGGTTCTCGCCCGGGCGGGCCTTGGTGATGTAGACGCCGAGGAGAGCGGTGACGGCACCGATGGCCGGGACGAGCAGCGGGAAGACGAGGCCGTAGGCACCGAATGCGGCCTGGCCGAGGATGAGCGCGGCGACCAGGGTCACGGCATAGGACTCGAAGAGGTCGGCCGCCATGCCGGCGCAGTCGCCCACGTTGTCACCGACGTTGTCGGCGATGGTGGCGGCGTTGCGCGGGTCGTCCTCGGGGATGCCCGCCTCGACCTTGCCCACGAGGTCGGCGCCCACGTCGGCGGCCTTGGTGAAGATGCCGCCGCCGACGCGCATGAACATGGCGAGCAGCGCGGCACCGAAGCCGAAGCCCTCCAGGACCTTGGGAGCCTCACCCTTGTAGGCGAGGACAACGATCGAGGCACCGAGCAGGCCGAGGCCGACCGTGGCCATGCCGACGACGCCACCGGTGCGGAAGGCAATGCGCATGCCCTCGTCGCGACCGTTGGGCTGGCGGGCAGCGGAGGCGACCCGGACGTTGGCCTTGACGGCCAGGCTCATGCCCAGGTAGCCGATGGCGGCCGAGAAGACAGCGCCGAGGATGAAGAACCCGGAACGTCCCCAGCGCACCCCTCCGGTGTCGGCCGGCAGAGCCAGCAGCAGGAAGAACACGATGACGACGAAGATGCTCAGCGTTTTGAACTGTCGCGAGAGATAGGCCTGGGCGCCCTCCTCGATGGCGTCCCCTATCTCCTGCATCTTCTCGGTGCCGGGGTCGGTCACGAGGACCTGCCCGCGGAAGACGAAGCCCATGACCAGGGCTATGAGGGCGATGACCGCTACGGCGATCACCAGGGTCTGGTTGGTTCCCGACAGCTCCAGTGCGGCAGTCGGCGCAAGCGCAAGGCTCGGCATGGTCCATCCTCCTCGATGGTCGTGCTCGTCTTTGACGTTCCCGTGGCGTGAGCAGGCCACATCGTCGGAACGTCCGGGGGCAGGTTACCCGGGCGTCCCGGAAGACAACGAATCCGGGGTCAGCCGAAGGAGGTGACGCGGGTCACGCCTCGCCCGTGGGCTCTGCTGCGAGCGCGTCGTCGACCGTGTCGACGATGGTGAACACCTTGTCCAGGCCGGTGATCCGAAAGACCTTGAGGATGCGCTCCCTGGTGCAGACGACGCGCATCCAACCGGAGTGGTTGCGAACCCGCTTGAGCCGCCCCACGAGGACGCCGAGACCGGTGGAGTCCATGAAATCGACACCGTCGAGGTCGACGACGATGTGGATGCGTCCGGCGGCGACCTGCTGATCGAGGGCATCACGAAGGAGCGGCGCCGTGTAGACGTCGATCTCACCGCCGACGACCACGACGGTGGCGCCCTGCTGTTCGCTGGTCGAGATGGCCAGGTCCACGCGCGAATCCTTTCGTTGCCTGTCTGAGTCCGCAGTTACCGTATCCGCAATGCCGAAATCGCGCCTCCACCCCCTCGCCTACGGCCCGTTCGACCCCCGGACCGCGCTGGACCGACTCGCGGCCAGTGGGCCCGGCCGGCTGACCCACGTCGAGGACGTCCCGGCCCGGCCGGCGCGGTCCGTCGACTGGCCCGGCTGGGTCTGCCCGCCGGTTCTGTCGGCGTTCGTGGGGGCAGGGGTCGAGCACCTCTGGAGCCACCAGCGCGAGGTCGCCGACCTGGCGTATGCCGGTCGCGACGTCATCGTGTCGACGGGCACGGCGTCCGGGAAGAGCCTGGGCTACCTCCTGCCGGCGTTGTCGGCGGTCGTCGACGGTGCCGACGCGCCCAACGGGCGGGGAGCCACGGTTCTCTACCTGGCACCGACCAAGGCCCTGGGCGCCGACCAGCGCGACCGGATCGAGCGGCTCGCGATCCCGGGGGTCCGCGCCGCGGCATACGACGGGGACACCCCGACCGAGGAGCGCCGCTGGATCCGCGAGCACGCCAACGTCGTCCTCACCAACCCCGATCTGGTCCACCACTCCCTGCTTCCGCAACACGAGCGCTGGGCGTCGTTCCTGCGGGCCCTGCAGTTCGTCGTCGTCGACGAGTGCCACGTCTATCGCGGGGTCTTCGGTTCCCACGTGGCCGCGGTGCTGCGCAGGCTGCGACGGGTAACGGCTCGATACCGCTCCGCTCCGGTGTACGTGCTTGCGTCGGCGACGGTCGGCGATCCAGGGCGGCACGCGGAACTGCTCGTCGGTAGGCCGTTCGTGACGGTCGACGTCGACGGCTCACCCCGGGGGGCGACGACGTTCGGGTTCTGGGAACCGGGACCGCTGCGGTCCGGGGGGTTGCCGCCGATCGCTGCCGACGTCGCAGGCGAGACGCCCGCCCGACGGTCCGCCACGACCGAGGCGGCCGACCTGCTCGCCGGACTGGTGGCAGACGACGTCCAGACGGTCGCCTTCGCGCGGTCGAGGGCTGGCGTGGAGGCTCTCGCCGCGGCGGCCCGACGGCGCCTCGCCGAGGTCGCGCCCTGGCAGCGGTCCGCGGTCGCGGCATACCGGGGGGGTTATCTGCCGGAAGAACGTCGCGCGCTCGAACAGGCCATCCGGTCGCGCTCCCTCGTCGGGCTCGCCGCGACCAACGCCCTCGAGTTGGGCGTCGACATCACCGGCCTGGACGCCGTCATCATGGCGGGGTGGCCCGGGCGCAGGTCCTCGTTCTGGCAGCAGGCGGGCCGGGCCGGGCGGGCCGGCAACCACGCCCTTGCCCTGTTCGTCGCCGCCGACGACCCGCTCGACAGTTATCTGTTGGCCCACCCCGAGACGGTCTTCGACGCCCCGGTCGAGCAGGCGGTGCTCGATCCGCACAACGCTCGGGTGCTGGGCCCCCATCTGGCCGCGGCGGCGGCCGAGCTCCCGCTCACCGAGGCCGATCTGGCGCTGTTCGGACCGACCGCGCGGACCTTGGTCGACGGTCTGGTCGAGCGGGGCATCCTCCGACTCCGCCCGACCGGCTGGTACTGGGCCACGCCCGACAATCCCACCGACCACCTGTCGCTGCGTGGCGCCGGCGCCGT
>JBDTBX010000220.1:0-2928 GCA_039923915.1 Nostocoides sp.
TTGGAGGCGTCCCGGGCCGTGTGGAACATCGACTCCCCCGCGAACAGGCCGCCGATGGCCAGGCCGTACAGCCCGCCGACGAGGGCACCGTCCCGGTCCCAGACTTCGACGCTGTGGGCCCAGCCGAGCCCGTGCAGCCGGGCGTAGGCGGCCGCGATGTCGGGGGTGATCCAACGACCGTCGCGCGTCGGGTCGGCGCAGCCCGCCACGACCGCTCCGAAGTCCTGGTCCAGGGTCGTTGAGTAGCGCCGGGCCGACTGCCGCAGGCTCCGCGTCGGGTGCAGGGAGCCGGGCAGCAGCACGCCCCGCACGGCGGGCGACCACCAGCCGATCGGCGGGGCGCCTCCCTCGCCTAGCCCCATCGGGAAGAGTCCGACCCGGTAGGCCGCCAGGATCGTCCCGGGTTCGAGGTCGGCCCCGATCGAGACCAGGTCGTCGGTATCCGGGTCCTGCTCACCGAGGTGGGCACCACGCGCGTCCGGCGCCGGGTGGAGCAGCCAGCGGGTCGGCTCGGGTTCGATCGGTGGCGCTGGTGGCCGCCACGGCGGGGTGGTCAGGGCCGCGCGCAGGTGATGTGCGGCTCGATCTCGGCGGCGGCGTCCGCGCCGTATGCCGTGCCGAGACGGGCGAGGAAGGTGCCCTTGGCGATGGTGTACTCCTGCGTGCCCACCGTCTCCAGGACGTAGGTCGCGAGCATCGAGCCGAGCTGGGCGCACCGCTCGTGGCCCAGGCCCGAGGACAGCCCGGTGAGGAAGCCGGCCCGGAAGGCGTCGCCCACGCCGGTCGGGTCGACCCGCCGCGTCTCCCCCGCCACGGGGACCTCGATCGGGTCCTTGCCCCGGGTCATGACGACGGCGCCGTCCTTGCCCTTGGTGATCACCCGGGTCGTGACCCGGTCGGCGATCTCCTCGGCACTCCACCCGGTCTTGCTCTCGGTGAGGTGCGACTCGTACTCGTTGGTGAACAGGTAGTCGGCGCCGTCGATGAGCAGGCGGATGGTCTCCCCGTCGGCGAAGGCGAGCTGCTGGGAGGGGTCGGCGATGAACCTGATCGCGCGCTCGCGGCACTCTTGGGTGTGCCGGAGCATGGCGACCGGGTCGTCGGCGCCGATGAGGACGTAGTCCAGCCCGCCAACGCGGTCGGCAACGGGCTTGATCTCGATCATCCGGGCCTCCGACATGGCGCCGGCGTAGAAGGTGGCCATCTGGGCCATGTCGTTGTCGGTCGTGCAGACGAACCGGGCGGTGTGCTTGGTCGCGCTGACCAGGACCGAGGCGCAGTCGACACCGTGCCGCTCCAGCCACGACCGGTAGTCGGCGAAGTCGTCGCCGACGGCACCGAGGAGGATCGGCTTCTGGCCGAGCATGCCCATCCCGAAGGCGATGTTGGCTGCGACACCACCGCGGCGGATCTGCAGGTCGTCGGCGAGGAAGGACACCGAGATCTTGTCCAGCTTCTCCAGGACGAGAGAATCAGCGAACCGACCGTTGAAGGTCATCAGATGGTCGGACGCGATGGACGCGGCGAGGGCGATCTTCACGTGCGAAACCTATCGGACCTGCCCGGCCTCACCGGCATACGACGAAGGGCACCCGACCCTCAGGTCAGGTGCCCTACGCGTATGCCGGGTGCTGGGCTCAGCCGAAACTGTCACCGCAGGCGCAGGAGGAGCCGGCGTTGGGGTTGTCGATGGTGAAGCCCTGCTTCTCGATGGTGTCGGCGAAGTCGATGGTGGCGCCCATGAGGTACGGGGCGCTCATCCGGTCGACAACGACCTCGACACCGCCGTAGTCGCGGACGAGGTCACCGTCGAGGGTGCGCTCGTCGAAGTAGAGCTGGTAGACCAAGCCGGAGCAGCCGCCCGGCTGGACACCCACGCGCAGACGCAGGTCATCCCGACCCTCCTGCCCAAGCAGGCTCTTGACCTTGCCGGCCGCGACGTCGGTCAACTCGACGCCGTGGGCAGCGTCGGTGGTGGTCTCGGTGACCTGGGAGTCGAGCAGTTCGCTCATGGCACGTCCTTATGTCTGTCGAGGGGCAGTCGACGGGGTCAACCGCCCCGCGCCGGGCTTTGTTCCGGCTTTCAGCAGTTTACGTCAGGTGCGGCAGCTCAGCGGCGAGGGGACCAGGTCGTGGCCACGCGCGCCGCCCGGGCCCGCAGTGTGCCCACCGGGTCGGTCATCGCCGCCTCGATCTGGTCGAGGGTCTCGGCGACGGCGTAGCAGCCGCTGACACCCAGCCCCATCGTCTCGCGGCGGCCCACCATGACCTGGCCGGCGATGACGATCGACGGCGTGGCGGCGGCCAGAGCGGCGGCCGCAACCCCGGAGACGACCTTGCCGGACAGGCTCTGCCAGTCCAAGCAGCCCTCCCCGGTGACCACGAGATCGTGGTGGGCCACGGCGTCGCCGAAACCCACCGCGCTGAGCACCGCCCCGACGCCGCTGACCCGACGGCCGCCGAGCAGGATCAGGGCGTAGCCGAGCCCACCTCCGGCCCCGGCGCCCGGTTCCTTCTCCGGACGGCGCGGCTTGCCTGTGAGCAGGTCGACGCCGAACGGGTCCGTTGTTCGACCGGAGCCGCTGAACGCATGCCCCACGGTCTCGGTGAACTGCCCCAGTGCCGCCTCCAGCTGCTGGGCGACTCCGGGAGCGGCACCATTGTGTGGCGAGTGGACCGCACTGGTGCCCTTGAACCCCAGCAGCGGGCTGTCGACGTCGCTCGCGATGACCAGATCGATGCCGGCGAACCGCGCCCGCACCTCGCTCAGGCCACCGAGATCGGCAACGGTTGCGTCCGCGAGGGCGGCACCGCCGCGGGCCAGCGCCTCGGCCGGTCCGGCCCCGAGGGCTGCGAGCAGCCCGGCGCCCGCGTCGTTGGTCGAGCTGCCACCGAGCCCGACGATGATGCGCCGGGCGCCTTCGCTCT
>JBDTBX010000221.1:0-2825 GCA_039923915.1 Nostocoides sp.
CCGGTCCACCGCTCGTGGCCCAGACGAAGACCGCCCAGCCGAGCGTCCAACTGACCGTGCGCCCGAGGGGCCAGCGGTCGCCCCGCCGGTGCAGGCGAAGGGCGCCTGCGGCATACAGGCCGACCGCCGTGACCGCGATGGCGAGGAGCAGCCAGTCCGGTCGCCACCCGAGCAGCCAGTCCGAGGGGTGCATCGGCCCCGGGTCCGGGTAGCCGGTCAGGTCGGTGACCCGGCTCGGGTTGGCCGCCGCGTCGGGGACGGGTGGGGCGCTGCGGCTCAGCGCCATGGCGACGCCGATGGCGAGCCCCATCAGGGCGACCTCGGTGAGCGCGAGCCGGGCGAACACCTTGCCGTCAAACGGATCCGCGCCGAGCCGTCGGGCCAGGTTCGAACGCTGCCGCCAGCCAAGGACGCCGAGGACGACCAGCGTCAGCGCCTTGACGATGATGAGGGCGCCGTATGCCGTGGCGAGACTTGCGAGCGAACCGAGCCGCAACCAGCTCTGCTGGATGCCGCTCAGGGCGACGGCGACGAAGCAGCACAGGGCCACCGTCGAGTAGCGGGCCACGCTGGCCCCGAGGTCGACGCCGAGCGCGGGCCGCAGCGCGACGAGGCCGATGAGTCCTCCGACCCAGATCCCGGTGCCGAGCAGGTGGACCCCGAGCGCATTGACCGCCGTCTCGTGGTCGGCCGAGCCTGCGGCATGGCCGGTCAGCGCCAGGACGACCAGCCCACCCATGGCGAGCAGCACGAGCCAGGCCGTCGTGGCCCGCGACCGAGTGAGCAGGGCGACGAAGGCAACGACCAGACCGACGGCCGCGTTGATGACGAGGACCCGGGTGAACTCCAGGGTGAGGACGAACGTGGACATCTCGGCCCAGTAGCTCGAGGAGGTGAGCGAGGTCCCCGACAGGTCGCCGAACGTGAGGAGGACCGCGAGCGTCCCCGAGGCCGTCCAGAGTCCGGCAGCCGCGGCCGCGAGGCGCCGGGCCAGTCCGCGGCGGTCGGTCGAGGTGCGCTCCGGCACGACGAACGCGGCCAGCCCGAGCAGGCCGATCGTCGCGCTCATCGCCACGTCGCGGACCACCTCGGCCAGCGGCAGGCCCCAACGGACGACACCCCCCGGGTCGGACACGGCATACGGGCTGAACGCCGCCGTAGCAAGACCCGCGAGGACCAGCGCCACCGCGCCGACACCGACGGCGAGGGGCAGCGGCGCGCTGCTCGTCGCCGACGGCCGCAGGGTGCTCATGGTGTCTCAGCGTAGGCAGGCCGGCTGGGGTCATCGACGTAGGGTGAAGGTCATGCCCCTGCACCCGACCGGACCGGACGACGTCACCGGCCTGATCGACGCGTATGGGCACACCCTGCAGGCGCTCATCGACCTCGGGCAGTCGATGCGGGACGCCGACTTCGATCGGGAGACCGACTGCCCCGGGTGGACGGTCAAGGACGTGTACTCCCACGTGGCCGGCGTCGAGGCGTCGCTCTCTGGAGCCCCCGCACCCGAGGTGACGGTACCGGCATACGCGCACCTCACCCGCCCCGCGCAGCGGATCACCGAGGCCATGGTCGAGGCACGGCGCGACACCCCCGGGCCCGACGTGGTCGAGGAGCTGGGCCAGGTCGTCCAGGAGCGGCTGGCCGTCCTGTACGGAGCCGACCTCGACCTCGACACCGAGTTCCGCGGGGTCTTCGGGATGCAGCCGCTGCGCGATTGGCTCCGGACCCGGGTCCTGGACATCTGGACCCATGAGCAGGACGTGCGTGAGGCGCTCGGCAGGCCCGGCAATCTCGACTCGCCCGCTGCGGCGGTGACGATGGAGCAGTTCGCCGCATCGGTCCCGATGATCGTCGCCAAGAGGGCGGGGGTCGCGCCCGGCCACACCGTCATCTTCGACATCACCGGGCCGGTCGTCGGGCGGATCGGTGTGCGGGTCGAGGACGTCGAGGGCTTGGTCCGCGGCCTACCGCTGTTCACGGGTGGGGCGTCGACGGCGCCGGAGTCCGAGGGGCTGACGACGTCGATCACGTTGTCGACCCAGGCGTTCGCGCGCCGCGCGGCCGGGCGGCGTGGCGTCGACGACGTGCACTGGACGGCCCAGGGCGACGAGCAGATCGCCCGCCGGGTCCTCCAAGCCCTTGTCGTGACGCCCTGACGCCCTGGCGCCAGACAGGCACCGATAATTGCATGCCGCAAGCAAATGGTTGTAGGGTCTTCAGGTTGCCCCCAGCCCTATCCTGCAAGGACGTCCGTATGCCGCTCAGCCTGGCGACCGCAACCCAACTCTCGACCGACCTCGTCGGCGTCTTCAAGTTGTTCGCCGCACTCAAACAGCACGCGCCGCGCTTTCACGAGGGTGTCGAGCCCGCGGCATACCCCGTGCTCTTCAATCTCGTCGACGGCCCGCGGCGGGTCTCCGCCCTGGCCGACTGCATCCACTCCGACGTTTCCACGGTCAGCCGCCAGGTGACCACGCTCGCGGCGCACGGGCTCGTCGACAAGATCCCTGACCCGGCCGACGGCCGCGCCGCGATGGTGTCGCTGAGTGACACCGGCCTCGACCTGGTCGACCAGCTCAAGGCCGGCCGCGGCGCCTGGATCCAGCAGATCCTCGACGACTGGGAGCCGGCCCAGGCCGAGCAGCTCATCGAGCGGCTCGGGCAGTTCACCCGCAGCTTCGAGAAGGCCAAGGAAGCCGGGACGCTGTTCCCGCCGGTGGCCCACCCATCCGTACCCGTTTCCCTCCCGTCCCCCCAGGAGCACTGACATGCCCGCCACCACCCCGGCCCCGGCCGTCGGCGACGACGACGCGCTCAGCCAC